>JAACVI010000125.1:0-18542 GCA_009992505.1 Myxococcales bacterium | reverse complement strand
GCCGGGGCGAGGTTGGGTTCGACCGAGGGTGACCCAGGGTGAGCGAGCGCCGGGGCGAGGTTGGGTTCGACCGAGGGTGACCGAGGGTGACCCGGAGCCGGGTCGAGGTCGGCCAGGGCGGCCGCGCCGGGTGCCGAAGCGGGCTGGGTCGTGGGTTCCGCCTCGGGTGACCCAGGGTGACCGGGTGCCCCTACGGCGTCTGGGCCACGCTCGGCGGGTGCATCCGTGTCCGCGTCGGCCAGCTCCGTCTCGGGGTCGTGCGGGCCCGTGTCCGAGTCCAGATCGACGTAGGTGGGGCGCTCGCCGGGGCCGCTGAGGTCGATCCAATAGGTCGCTCGCGCGCGCACGTCGACGTGGGTGAAGGTGCTGTTGGGGTAGAAGCCCACGCCCGTCTGCGCCAGACCGCGGGCGAACTCGCTGACCTGCTCGCGCTCCACGCCCTCCACGAAAAGGTCGAGGGCTCGGCCCACGCGGTGCCGGCTGGTCGGGCGCGCGTGCGGCCTCACCCCTGACACGATCAGGATCCGTTGATCTGGCCAACGTCGAGCGATGGCCGCGAGCCGCGGCACCAGGCCAGGATCGAGTCGCGGAATGCCGGGCGCCACATCGCTCGAGGCGGGTCTGCTCGCCTCAGGGTCGCCCTCGATCGGGACCCCGTGCGGCCGCGCGAGCCGGCTCAGCACGTCGAGTACGTCGGGCATGGCGCGCCCCTCGCAGTCCGTCAGCCGCACCCGTTCGGACTCCTCGGGATGGGAGAAGGCCCGGACCACGACCGCCTCCACGGAGGCGCAGCCCTCTGCCTCGCCGGGCTCCTGACCGTGCACGACGCTCGTCAGAGACAGGGAGAGCCAGAGCACCAGAGCTGGGATGCCACAGAAACGCACATGTACCTACATGTGAATCCTGCATCCCTGGGCCGTCCGGGCAAGAAATCGACGGCGCTTCGCCTCGCCAGCACCCGAGGCACACTCAGGCGAAGGTGGAACCCGTCAGCAGGTCGCGGGCGAAGCGACCGCGCATGAGCAGCGGCTCGCCTTCGATTCGGACGTCGGGCCTGCGCATCAGCAGGGGGATCTCCTGCGTGCATCCGAAGTCCGCGCCCGTCAGCGCCGCGCAGCTGTCGCCCAGCGTGAGATGCAGTCCGGGCATCTTCAGATCCTGCAACAGGGCGCCGATCGGAGTCAGCACGCTGATGTTGGTTCCGAACGCGACCTGGCCCACGCGGCGTGCGTTCGTGACGCCGCGCAGCGCGTCCATCAGCAGCTCAGCCTCGGGGCCCTCGGCATGCGAGAGGCGGCTCGCGGCGAAGTGGAGCCGCAGCTTGCCGGTGCGCCCGATGCACGTGCCGTCCGGCAGCCAGACGCCGCCATCCGGGACCAACGTGCCCTCGACGCTCGCGGGGCTGGTGAAGATCTCGCCGCCCGGGAAGTTCGTCCAGCCGGGCTCGCGCAGCACTCCGCTCTGGTTGTGCCAATGCAGCTGGCGGCCGCAGCCGATCTCCAAGTGCGTGCCTGGCGCGCCGCGAACCTCGAGTCGACAAGGCGCGGTCAGCCGCTTGCGCAGACGTTCGCCCAGCTCGTGCACGGCGTTGAAGTCGGCCCGCACCGATTGCCGCATCATCTCTTCGGTCACACCGACCATGTGGCCGTGGCGGCGCGATCCGCCCGCGTCGATCATGCGACGTCGGAAGCTCGCGGGCAGATCCACGCTCGACACCAGCAGGGACGCGCCCGCGCGCGCGACGGTGGCGAACAAGCGGCTGGCGAGCCCTTCGTCGTTGCACAACGTGGCGTCGACGCGGAAGGCCGACACGCGCAAGCCGAAGTCCGCGGCTTCCGTGACCAGGGCGGCGGCGATGGCCTCCGTTGCGTGTTCGGTGACCACGACCAGATCGTCGCCCGCGCTGAGGCCCAGGCCATGGGTGATGACGTTGCGTGCGCCCGCCCGCAGCCGCTCGTCGAAGGGCGTCGTCAGCAGGAGGCGTCGATCCTCATGATCCGCGGTGAAGCTGTCGCGTCGCACGCGATCGCTCTGCGGTCGGCGATCGGACGACAGAGCCGCGCCGCCCGGTGTTCCGCCAGGAGGCGTCTCGAAGGGGACCGTGTCTCGCCCGGATCGAGGACGCGCGCCCTTACCCGCGCCCTGCACCGGCGCGACTTTTCGGCTCCCCGACACCGGCTCGTCTGCCCCGCTGAAGCGGTCTTCAAACGCCGATCGGCGCCCTGAATGACGCGGTCCCATGCCACTTGATACGCCCTTCCCAGAGGCTTGCAAAGCCCCCTGATGGCATTCCTTTGGGCCGAAATTCCCGCATGAACGCATCATTCCGTGACGACACGAAGGATGGCGCGCGCCAGCTCCTCGGGCACCTGTTCCTGGAGGAAGTGGCCCGCCTGTGTCTCGGTGACGCGAGCCTGGGGCAGGGCACGGTGATGTCGCCCCAGCGCTCGGCCGAGGATCGGGTCGCGCAAGCCCCAGACCAGCTCGATCGGGCCGCGGTCGGCCGCGATGAAGCCTCCGATGGCGTCGAGCAGCGCCGTGCTCGGGTGGGCCTCCGACGTGGGCACCAAACGCGCCATCGCCAGGGGGCCCGCCCGCTCCCAGGAGCGCCTGAAGGGCCAGAGGTAGGCGCGTCGCGCGAGCGCATCGAGCTTGCGTTCGTGGTCGCCCTGCGCGTGATCGAGCATGCGCATGGGCAGGCCGAGGCCGCGGAAGGCCAGGTCGCTCAGGACCGGCACGTGGCTGAAACGATGAAAGGCCTTGGGCCGGAAAGGCCGCGCGGGAGGCAGCACGGAGGTGTTGGCCAACACCAGGCCGTGGACACGCGTCGGTCGAGCGCGCGCCACGCCCGCGGCCACGGGACCACCCCAATCCTGGCCGACCAAGGTCACGTCCTCGAGCTCCAGAGCATCCACGAGCGCCACCACAGCCTCGATCTGCATGGCGACAGAGTAGGTGCTGACCTTCCGGGGCTTGTCGCTGAGGCCGAAGCCGAGAAGATCCGGCGCGATCACCCGGACGCCCTCGGGCACCAGGCGCGCGATGACCTTCCGCCATAGGAAGCACCAGGTGGGGTTGCCGTGGATGAGCAGCACGGCCGGGCCGGCGCCTTCGTCGATGAAATGCACACCGAGGGGACGCAGCACGCGGCGATGCCAGGGCAACGCGGCTTGCAGGAAGCGGGGCAGGCGGGGCGCCACCTCGAAGCGGGTGGCCGGCGTCTGGGACACGGACATGGGCGTGTTCTACCCCAAAGTGCGCGTCCAGGCGCGCAGCGTTCGACGCAGATGTCGACGTGACCCGAGCGCGACCTGCATGCATGCTGAGCCCGCATGGCCCCTCGCGTCATCGAGTCTCGCTATCTGGATCCCATCGACGCCATCTGGCTCGCGGCGGCGCGCGGCGTGGGCTTCGAAGTGCGCCGCTCGAGCGAGGTCTTCGCCAGCGTGGACGGCGCCGGCGTGTTGACCCTGGGCTCCGTCGACACCCTCGACGCCGACGACTGCCTCGGGCAGATGATCTTCCACGAGCTCTGTCATTCCTTGGTCGCGGGCGAGGGCGGACTGCACCGACCCGATTGGGGACTCCCCACCTGGAATGAAGACCTCTCGGCCGTCGACACCACGTACGAGCACGCCGCCCTCAGGCTTCAGGCCCGTCTGGCGGGAGTCCACGGCCTGCGAGCCGTGCTCGCGCCGACCACGGATTTTCGCGCCTACTACGACGCGCTGCCGCAGGATCCGCTCGAGCCGACCGAGGATCCGGCCCTGCCCCTGGCGCGAGAGGCGCTGGCGCGGGCCTCGCGCCCACCCTGGGCCCCCCACGTCGACGCCGCCCTCGTCGCCACGTCTCGCGTCGTCCGCGTGGTCGCGGCGCTGTCGACGGGCGACGACTCGGACCTGCCGCTGCTCTTCGGGCGCTACCGCTCGGACGCGCCCTAGCCGGGCGTCTGCCGCGGTTGGACCCGGCGCGGGGGCATGCTATAGCGCGGCCGCTTCTTTCGAAGCCGGGGCCTCGCCCCGAAATCCCACGCCTCTCTCGGCTCTAACGGTCGGACCGGTGCCCGCAACGACAACCGTCGTGGGTCACCGACCGGAGGGAGGCAGACACAACCGGTACAAGGAGAATGAGCCATGTCTGAATCCACCCACGAGATCCAGGAAGCCCCCGAGCTGGCGGCCCTGGGAAGCCCCGACGTCGCCAGCGGCGACCTGCCCATCGGCTTGCGCGCGTTGATCGACGCTGGCGTCCACTTCGGGCACCAGACCCGGCGCTGGAACCCGAAGATGCGCCCCTACATCTACGGCGCTCGCAACGGCATCCACATCGTCGACCTCGACCAGACGGCGCAGCTCTTCCGTCGCGCCTACGAGTTCATCGTCAAGGCGGTCTCCAACGGCGGGCACGTGCTCTTCGTCGGCACCAAGCGCCAGGCGGCGGACGTCGTCTTCGAGGAGGCCACGCGCTCCGATCAGTTCTACGTCACGGGCCGTTGGCTCGGCGGCACGCTGACCAACTTCAAGACCATGAAGACGGGCATCGATCGCCTGCGCGACCTCGACCGCATGTGGGAGGACGGCTCCATCCACACCTTCTCCAAGAAGGACGTGCTGCACATGAGCCGCGACCGCGAGCGCCTGGAGAAGTTCCTCGGCGGCATCAAGCAGCTGAACTCGCTTCCGGCCGTGATGTTCGTGGTCGATCCCCATCACGAGCACATCGCCGTGAACGAGGGGCGCAAGCTCCACATCCCGATCGTCGCGCTCACAGACACCAACTGCGATCCCGATCTCATCGACTTCGTGATCCCCGGCAACGACGACGCCATCCGCGCCATCAAGCTGGTGACCTCACGCGTGGCCGACGCCTGCATCGAGGGTCAGCAGCGCCAGCGCGATCAGGGTCATGGTGGCACCACCCCCGCCAACGCCGACGGCGTTCAGGTCGAGCACGCGCGCACGCGTCGTCGCCGCAACTGAACCCACTCGATTCCAATAATCCTACTCGAACAAGGTAGACGAACATGACCCAAGTGACGGCCCAAATGGTCAAGTCGCTCCGCGACCGCACAGGCGCGGGCATGATGGATTGCAAGAACGCGCTGGTCGAGAGCGACGGCGACGAAGAGAAGGCGATCGAGGAGATCCAGAAGAAGGGTCTCGCGAAGGTCGCCAAGAAGGCAGGCGCCATCGCCGCCGAGGGCTTGGTGCACGCGTACATCCACGGTGGTGGACGCGTGGGCGTGCTGCTCGAGGTGAACTGCCAGACCGACTTCGTGGCTCGCAACGAAGAGTTCAAGCAGTTCGTCGACGAGCTGGCGATGCACATCGCCTCGGAGCGTCCCGAGTACGTCACCGAGTCCGAGATCCCCGCGTCCGAGATCGAGCACCAGAAGGTCATCTTCATCGGTCAGCTCGCCGAGGAGGCCAAGGAGACGGGCAAGGAGCGCCCGGCCGCCGCGGTCGAGAAGATCGTCGAGGGCAAGCTCGTGAAGTGGAAGCAGGGCGTCTGCCTGCTCGACCAGCTCTTCATCATGGCCGAGGACAAGATCACGATCGCCGACGTCGTGGACCAGCTCACGGCCAAGATCGGTGAGAAGATCTCCATTCGGCGCTTCGTTCGCTACGAGCGTGGCGAAGGCATCGAGAAGAGGGTAGAGAACCTCGCCGACGCAGTCGCCGCGACCATCGCGGACGCCTGACGCCGCGAGCTTCGACATGGCCCACCCTGACCTCAAGTATCAGCGCATCCTCCTGAAGCTTTCGGGGGAAGCGCTATGCGGCGTGAAGGGTGGGTTCGGTGTCGACCCCTCGACCTTGCGCGACTTCTCGGCGGAGATCGCCGAGGTCGCCGCGCTCGGTGTCGGCATCGGCATCGTGATCGGCGGCGGCAACATCTTCCGCGGGCTCAAGGGCAGCGCCAGCGGCATGGACCGGGCCAGCGCCGACTACATGGGCATGCTGGCCACGGTGATCAACGGCATCGCGCTGCAGGACGCGCTCGAGAAGGTCAGCGTGCAGACGCGCCTGCTCTCGGCGCTCGACATTCGCGAGGTCGCGGAGCCGTACATCCGCCGGCGGGCCGTGCGTCACCTCGAGAAGGGTCGCGTCGTCATCTTCGTGGCCGGCACGGGCAACCCCTACTTCTCCACCGACACGGCCGCCGCGCTGCGCGCCATGGAGATCCAGGCGGACGTGCTGCTCAAGGCGACCAAGGTTGAGGGCATCTACGACAAGGATCCCGAGAAGTTCGACGACGCCGTCATGTACGAGCGCCTCAGCTACGATCGCTTCCTCGCGGATCGCGTGGGCGTCATGGACTCCACCGCCGTCACGCTCTGTCGCGACAACGATCTGCCCATCCGAGTCTTCGCGCTCCCGACCCGCGGCAACATCCGGCGCGTCGTCCTGGGTGACGACGTCGGCACCGTCGTCTGCGAAGAGGGCTGAGCGCTATCCGGGCGATTGGCCCGCTGGATCCCCTCTCTCGACGCGAGCTCATCCTTGCCGCCAGGCTGCCTCGCGCTCTAAGCTACGCCGCCTACCCTGGAGGATGCGATGATCAACGAAGCCCTGAAGGAACTCGAGAGCGGGATTGAGAAAGCCCAAATCGCTCTCAAGCGCGAGCTGTCGAAGATCCGCACCGGTCGCGCGAACCCGGACATCCTGGACAGCGTGCGCGTCGATTACTACGGCTCGCCGACGCCGCTTCAGCAGCTCGCGAGCATCTCCGTGCCCGAGGCGCGCCTGATCCTGGTGCGGCCCTTCGAGCGCACGCAGATTCAGGCCATCGAGCGCGCGATCATGGAGCGGCAGCTCGGCGTGAACCCGCAGAACGACGGCGAGGTGATCCGCATCCCGATCCCGGCGCTGACCGAGGAGCGCCGCAAGGAGTTCGTCAAGCAAGCGCGCAAGGTCGGAGAGGACTGCAAGGTCGTGATCCGCAAGGCGCGGCACGACGCCAAGGACATGATCGACGCCCTGGAGAAGGATGGCGATGTCGGCAAGGACGAGGCCGCGCGCGGTCTCAAGAGCCTCGAAGAGATCGTCAAGGCAGGCTCCGCGCAGGTCGACGAGATCGTCGCCGGGCGTGAGCGCGACATCCTCAAGGTCTAGCCTGCGCCTAGCACGGCGCCGATCTCAGAACGGGACGCCGACCTCGGAGTAGAAGTGCAGGCCGCCGCCGCTGTTGGGGCCATAGGCGATGCCCGTGCGCAGCGTGAAGGGCAGGAAGTATCCCAGCGTGAGGTCGAGGAAGACCTCGGCGCCGAAGCCGACTCGGAAACGCCGCATCTCCATGCGACCGAAGTAGGCGTCGCCATAGTCCACGAAGGCGCTGGCCCAGAGGCGGTTCAGGTAGAAGGGCAGGGTGGCGTAGCCGCGCTCGATGCGTCCGATGGGGAAGCGATACTCCGCCTGCAGCAGCTGGAAGCTCGTGCCCGCCCGATCGTAGGCCGGGTAGCCCCGCAGCGCCTGTCCGCCCACCACGACGCCGTTCACGAAGCCGTCGTAGAGCGAGACCTGCGGGAAGCCGCCGACCGAGAACAGCCCGCGATGGCCGAGATCACCCACGCTCTTGCCGCCCGCGTAGTGCAGCGCCAGCACGTGCCCCGTGGCCCAGGGCATCGAGAGGTAGCGGGCGAAGCGCCAGCTCAGGCGCAAGGAGCGGTACTCGCTGCCGATGCTCTTGTCCGCGAGGTTCAGCCCGATGCCCAGCGTGCGGCCGTAGGAGGCCGTGTAGTCGAGGGCCTGCTGGCGCGCGTCCGAGTAGGCGAAGCCGGCGTTCAAGCTCGCCAGGCGGCCTGTGGAGGGCACGGTGGGGGGAGGAGTGTTGGGATCGAGGCGACCGCCGAAGGGCTCGAGCTTGTGCAGGTTGGTCATGCCGTAGCTCAGCGACAGGGACTCGGACGAGAACGGCTGCAAGAAGGCGTAGGACGCGCCGAGGCGGGCGCCCTTGGCGTCCTCGATCCAGCGTCGCCCGCGTCCGGCGACCACGAGGCCGCCCTGGGGCGAGACCTGTCGGAAGAGATCCAGGCTCAGGGGCAGCGGGCTCCGGTTCAGGCGCATGGACACGGTCGCGTTCACGTAGCCGCGGTCGAGGTCCACGCCGACGCGCGCCCCGTAGCTGAAGTAGCCGACGACGTCGCCGCCGTGGAGGGTCGCCGAGAGCTCCTGACCGAAGGCGCCGGCGTCCAAGCCGAGCATCCAACTCTGGGGCATGGCCGTGGGCCAGGGATTGTATCCCTCGGATCGCAGCGCCAGCGCCTGGGTCGACGCGGCGGGCGGCGGGCGCTCGTCGACGTAGTCCGGGGCCGGTCGGGCGGCGCCTGCCAGGGGCATGGCGAAGAGGTCGAAGCCGCGGGAGCCGTAGCCCACGTAGACGAGGGTCTGATCGTCGGGCGAGAGCGCTGGCTGGTAGGCGCCGGCGATCACGTTGGTGAGCTGGGAGAGCGTCCGCATCGCCAGATCGAGGGAGTAGATGTTGGCGATGCCCGTGCGATCCGAGGAGAAGACGACGCTCTGTCCGTCGGCGGAGAAGACAGGCCCCGTGTCCTGCGCGCGATCGTGGGTGAGCTCCTCCACCTCCATCGTGTCGAGGTGCAACAGGCGGATGTCGCGGAAGCCGCCTCGCTGCCAGGCGCTGAAGACCACCGTCCGCCCGTCGGGCGAGAAGCGCGGCGTGTAGACCTGATCGAAGCGTCGACTGCGCACGAGCACGCGCAGGCTGCCCTCGACGTCGTCGAGCTCGGCGATGGCCAGGTGTCGCGTCCCGGCGCTGTTCAGGGTGAACACCACGCTCCGCCCGTCGGGCGACACGTCGGGTTCGGATGCGCGGCGACCGTGGGTCAGGCGCTGGCTGTGCCCGGAGCGTCGATCGAAGCGGTAGAGATCGTCGAGCGCGTATTGGTTTCGCAGCCAGCCGATACCGCCGTAGACGAGCACCTGACCGTCCTCGGCCGTGCCCAGCCCACCTTCGCCCGCCACCCGCACGACGGGTTCGGGTCCGGCGTCGGTCGAGAGATCGAGCTGGCGAATGCCCGAGTTCTCGTGGCCGTCGGAGACCCAGTAGGCGATCTCGTGGCGACCGATGAAGTGCGGCGAGCGCACCACCTGGCCGTGATCCGTCAGCCGCCGTCCTTCGCGCAGGCCTTCGGCCCGGATGGCATCCGCTCGCTCGCTCGCGCCTTCGGTCTCGTGGCGTCGCCACGCTTCGTACAGCTCGACGAAGCTCGAGCCCGTGGCATGGCGCGCGGCTCGGTTCAGCCCGTAGGGGATGGCCCTTCGCCCGTATTCGTGGGCGATCTGGTTCAGCGCCCCTTCGCCGTAGCGGTCCGCGATGAAGCGGACGAAATGCGCCCCGTAGAGGTAGTAGGCCGTCCCCTGGGGCCACCCGTCGATGCTGGTCGAGAGCTGGTCCAGGCCGGGGATGGCGTCCTCCAGCGCAGCCTGGCGCATGTACATCTCGTACAGGCTCGAGCGCAGTCGCCCGCCGCTGGTGTTCAGAGTCTCCTCGTGCACCGCGTAGCCTTCGATGAACCAGCGCGGCTGGACCTGATTCGGCGCGTAGATACGACCGAAGACGTGGTTCAGGATCGCGGGCAGGCCACCGATTTCATCCAGATGAACGATGTGCGTGTCCTCGTGCATCACGAGCCCCAGCAGCCAATCGTCGTAGTCCGACAGCGTCGAGAGATCCTCGGGCGCGGTGACGAAGAGGCGGATAGCCGGGTAGGGCAGCACGTCGGCCGAGCCGTTGGCCGAGTCCGTCCCGTCGGTCAGCACGACCTCTACCCGGCTGCTGACGCGATGCTGCATCAGGGGCTCGAGACGCGCGTGGGCGCGTTCGAGCGCGTCCGCCGCGTGTCGAGCGACCATGCCGAGGGGCGTGTGGTAGTGGACGGTGAAATTCGGGGTCTGGATCGTCCTCCAGCGCACTCCGAGGTCGCGCAGCTGTGCGTTTGCGGGCGCGGCGCTGGCCAGGAGCATGCAAAGGGCCACGGCTGCCAGACGTCGCATCGCCCATTTCTAGCACTTGGAGAGACCCCCGCGTTCGAATGCGTCGACGAAGGTGTGCAGCAGCTTGACCCGGAGGCGCTTTGAACCCTAGCCTATGGACGATCTGCAGAGCCCATCGTGTCCGTCGACGCGGCACCCATCCGGGGCCACACCGGCGATACAGCTGGGTTCACCCCTTTCACGCCGACACGACCATTTGATGGAGCCTCCGAGTCCGAAGATGACGCCACCGCCCCCCGCGCGGCCTACCCGCTCGTTCGCGCTCCGCTTCATCTCGGGGAAGTACCAGGGCGGCGAGTTCCCGCTGCCCGAGGATGGCGAGATCGTGATCGGGCGGTCGAGCGAGCTCGACATGGTCCTGGTCGAGGACATGGTGTCGCGCCGGCACGCCAAGATCACCGCCACGGGCGGACAGATCTTCATCCAGGATCTCGGCTCCACCAACGGCAGCTTCGTCAACGGTGAGAAGATCAAGCGCGCGCGCCTCTCCGAGGGCGACCGCATCCTGATCGGCACGAGCATCATCAAGATGGTCGCGACCGAGGGCCCGACCAGCCTGCGCGAAGCCCGGGCTCATCTCGAGGATGTCGCCTCGGGCAAGCGAACCTCTCAGGTTCGCACGATGACGGGCTCGATCAGCGAGGTGCCGCTGCCGGACCTCTTGCAGCTCTTCGCAGCCTCCAAGAAGAGCGGTGTGCTCGTGGTTCGCACGGACCAAGACGTGGGCAAGATCTTCCTCGACAAGGGCAAGGTCCGCTTCGCCACCGTCAACGACAACTTCGACGTCTCGCCGGAGAAGAGCTTCTACCGCATCCTGACCTGGACCCATGGCACCTTCGACATGGATCCGCCGGACGAGCGCGAGTTCAACAACGCCATCGAGCGGAGCACCGAAGCGCTCTTGATGGAGGCGATGCGGCAGCTCGACGAGATTCGTCGGCTCGGTCCCGACATGCCCGCCATGTCCGCGCAGCTCGGCCTGATCGTGCCGTTGATCCCGCCGCTGCGGGAGCTCTCGCCCGACGAGCTCGACGTGCTCCAGCTGGCGCACAACTACGGGCACGTGGAGTCGGTCTTGAACAAGAGCCTCGCGTCCGATCTCGAGACGAGTGGGATCTTGGTCAAGCTGATCAAGTCTGGCTACCTCGAAGTCCGTTAGCTGCGGGCGCAGCCGGGGCCGATCCGCGGCTTACCTCCTCGCCGCGACCCTCGAGGTACGTTCGTACGCCTTCGGCCCGCGGCTGTGGGGGCGCTCGCGGCTCGACCCCGTCTGCACCCGCGGTGCGGCTTACCTTCTCGCTCCCTCGGTCGCGCCGCGAACGCGACGTCGGCAGGAGCACGGAGCGGGGCGCGCTACTTCTTCCCGAGGTGGGTGAGCAGGGCCTGGTAGGCCTCGGTCAGGGAGCGCGCGAGCTCGGTGGCGGCTCGGTATTTCTCCGGGTCGTCCGCGTGCTTGTCCGGGTGGTAGCGACGCATCAAGGAGCGGTACGCCCGCTTCACGTCCTCCGCGCTGGCACCGGGGCTGAGCTCGAGGTTCGCGTAGTAGGAGCGCAGCTGCTTGAGCTGGGGCGATGGTTCGTTCTGGCGACCGAGGCCCGCGGCGTCGGCTTCCGAGTGTCCACGCGCCCGCAGACGCCTGCGCCGAAGGAGCTCTTCTTCGAGCTCCGAGTCCGAGAGGGAGGCGATCTCTCTCGCGTCCAAGGGCCGCTGACTGCCGATCTTGGCGAGGCGTCTGCGCGTCGCCTGACCGAGCTTGTCGAGCAACCCCACGGGCCTACTCCCCAGCAGCTCGAGTCAGCAGTCGGCCGAGCAGATGCTGCGAGTACTGGCTGAGCTCGGTGAAGACCACACCCATGCCGGGCGGATCGTCCTGAACTCTGACCACTTCGCCGACCCCCTCGATGGTCTCGATGTCGTCCATGATCACCGTGAAGCAGAGGTTCACGGAGGTGCCGATGGGCAGCGGTTGCTTCGACTTCACGAAGGCACCCTGGCGCGAGATGTTCGTCACGTACTCGTGGATGAACGCGTCGAAGGACTCGAACTCCTTGTTGATCGTGAGTCGCTGCTCTCGTCGGTTGTCCTGGTCGTCGCTGGCTTCGTCTGCATCGCTCATGGGCTGACTCCGCAGGGCTCGCGCCCCGTTCGCATGCTTCGTACTCGCACCGCGCTCGAGCTCTCGCTCACTTGGCGCGCAGGTCGAACTGCTCTAGATGATAGTCCTTACGCGGCTTCAGCACGATACGCCGCTCGAAGAGCTTCTCCGCCTTCTGCAGCGTCAGACGCTCTTCCCGTTCCAGCATGTCGCACACTGCCGGATGCGCCTGCACCGTGATCTCGTAGCCGGGCAGGCCCTCCTTCTCCCGGCGCATCTGCCGGAAGATCTCGTGACAGATCGTCTCCTTGGACTGCAGCTGTCCGGTGCCGTCACAGAAGAAGCAGGGCTCGTACAGCGTGCGGCCCAGGCTCTCGTGCGTTCGCTTGCGCGTCATCTCGACCAGGCCGAGCTCGCTCACGCGCACCACCGTGGTCTTGGCCTTGTCGCGCTTCAGCGCCTCGCGCAGGTTCTTGTACACGCGGTCGCGGTGTGCCTGCTTGTCCATGTCGATGAAGTCGAGCACGAGCAGGCCACCGATGTTGCGGAAGCGCAGCTGGTAGGCGATCTCCTGCACGGCCTCGAGGTTGGTCAGGAGGATCGTCTCCGTGACGTCCTTGCCCTTGCCCGTGAAGCGGCCCGTGTTGACGTCGATGGCGGTGAGCGCCTCCGCCTGGTCGATGATCAGATAGCCACCCGAGGGCAGCGGCACGCGCCGCGAGAGGGCTCGGGCGATCTCGTCCTCGACGCCATACTCGTCGTAGAGCGGCTCGGCGCCTTCGTAGAACTCGACGTCGCCCGCCCGCTCGGGCAGGAAGTCCTGCAAGAACGCCAGCAGGCGCTCGTAGGTCGGCCTGTCGTCCACGACGATCGAGGCGACGTCCTCCGTGAACATGTCGCGCGCGGCGCGCAGCACGATGTCGGGCTCTTCGTGCACCAGCCGCGGGGCCTTGCGCGTGTTCTTCGCCTTGTCCGAGGCCGCCTGCCAGGCGTTGACCAAGAAGCCGATGTCCGCCTTGAGCTTCTTCTTCGTCAGCCCGTTCGCCAGCGTGCGGATGACCACGCCGCCGCCCGGGGGCTTGATGGCCTCGATGGCGGCCTTGAGGCGCGCCCGCTCGCTGTCGGTGCCGATGCGCTTGGAGACACCGATGTGGTCGACCGTCGGCATGTAGATGACGTAGCGGCCCGGCATCGAGAAGTGGCTGGTGACGCGCGCGCCCTTGGTGCCGATGGGTCCCTTGGAGACCTGCACCAGGAGCTTCTGCCCCTCCTTGAGCACGTCGCGGATCGGCGTGCTGCGCGAGACGCGGTTGCGCGCGGACTTGCGCTTGTCCGCCTCGTCTCCGATGCCCGAGCCCTCGGGCGCGACCAGATCCTCGACGTGGAGGAAGGCCGCGCGATCGAGGCCGATGTCGATGAAGGCGGCCTGCATGCCCGGGAGCACGCGCATGACCTTGCCCAGGTAGATGTTGCCCACGGGGGAGCGGTCCCGAGTGCGCTCGATGTGCAGCTCCCCGACCACGCCGTCCTCCAGGAGGGCAACGCGTGTCTCGCCGATGTCGACGTTGATGAGGATCGTATCCTTGGCCATGAAATCTGCTTTCGCGCGCGGCGATTAGGGGATGATGAAGATTCGGAAGGCCAGCGAGAGCAGTATCGGGGTCGAGCCCAGGATCACCACCATCGCCGCGGCGTTGCGCCGGCTGTTGCCTTCGAGTGCGAGGAATTGACTGGCACCGAGAAAAGCGGAGCGCGCCGCGAGGGCCGCAGCTCCGAGGGTCCATAGGACGCTCAACCCTGGCATGGGGACCAGGTTGAAGACACCACTGAGCGCGAGGGGCAGCATCGAGGCTGCCCCGTAACGCGCCAAGCTCTGTGCGTCCACCGCCGGCAGGTGGGCGAGGGCCTTCGGCAGCCCGAGCACCACGGCTGCGCTGGCGCCGACGTAGCCCGCCGTGGCGGCCAGCGTGTGGCTGACGACGCTGGCGGCGGTGTGCCCGGGGGCGAGCGCGGATCCGAACAGGGTCGCGACCACCGAGATCGCCGCGAGCGCGCAGGCGTGGCCCAGAGGAGGCGGCAGTGGCTCCTCGGCATCCACGGCGGCCACGAGACGCGGCCAGGCCAGCTCCGGCACGGCGATGAGTTTGGCCGTCAGCGCGAGAATCATCGCGGCTTGAGGGCGCATCCCCAGGGGCACTCGGGCCGCTGGCCGCCAGGGCTGAGAGGGGACAGGCGCAGGGGTCGGATCGGGGCCTCCACCTATTGCGTGAGGCCCTGCAAGGACGAGAGATCGGGCAGCTCGTCCAGGTTGGGCACGAGCACGATCTCGATGCGCCGGTTCTGGGCGCGGCCCTCGGCCGTGTCGTTGGTCGCGACCGGCTGGGTGTCCGCATAGCCCGCGGCGGACAGTCGGCTGGCGGGCACGCCCTGATCGATCAGGAAGCGAGCCACGGTGACGGCGCGCGCCGAGGAGAGCTCCCAGTTGTTGCGAAAGCGGCGGGTGCGGATCGGGACGTTGTCCGTGTGGCCCGCGATCTGGAACTCGCGGCCGTCGATCTGCTGCAGGACCGTTCCGACCTCGCTGAGCGTGGCCTGACCCGCTTCCTTCAGCTCCGCTTGGCCGGAGTCGAAGAGCACACCCTCGGGTAGCTCGACCACCATACGGTTGCGGACGATGCGCACGCGCAGCTGACCGCTCTCGATCATGGAGCGGAAGCGCTCGATCAGTTGCTGGAACGTGGCGAGACGAGCCTGGGCCTGGGCCTGGCGCGCGCGCAGCTCCTCGAGGGCGCGCTGCGTATCCGTCAGCGACGACTGGAGATTGGTGCGCTCTCCTTCGAGCTGCTCCACGTTCTGACCCAGTGCCCGCAGCCGGTTGGCCATCTCTTCGTTCTGCGACTGCAAGGCGTTGAAGCGCCCTTCGAGCTGCTCGCGAGAGGCCTGCGCATCGCGGAGTTGAGACTCGAGGTCGTGGCCGTGGGCCAACGCCGCGTCGTAGTCCTCCTGCGAAGGGCCGCAGGCGAGGGGACTCAGGACGAGCATGGCGGCGGCCAGGAGCGAGGGCGCGCGGCGAGCGGATGGGAACTTGGACATGACAGACCTCCTCGGGCGTTCAGCCCTGGGACCGCCCGAAGCTAGGCGCCACTTCCGAGGGTGTCAATGCCCGCGCGATCGCCCAGATGCATTTCCTCAAGAGTTTCGGGCCCTTGGTCTCGCGTGTCGATTGTGCTGTAATTTCAAGCATTTCCATTACTTTATGTGCACTGTGTGCTCAAATATCGCAAAGTTAGGTATAAATTAGGTGATGATCTGCTTGACACGTGGCGTGACGTGACAATACGGTACCAGCAATCCGAGACCCCATAGGAGGAGGTCCATCATGGCTACTAAGAAGACTCCCGCGAAGAAGAAGCCCGCCAAGAAGAAGCCCGCCAAGAAGAAGGCCGCCAAGAAGGCCGCCAAGAAGGCCATCAAGAAGCCGGCGAAGAAGAAGGCCGCCAAGAAGGCTGCCAAGAAGCCGGCGAAGAAGAAGGCCGCTAAGAAGGCTGCCAAGAAGCCGGCGAAGAAGAAGGCCGCCAAGAAGGCTGCCAAGAAGCCCGCGAAGAAGAAGGCCGCCAAGAAGGCTGCCAAGAAGCCGGCCAAGAAGCGCGCGCCCAAGAAGGCCGCTGCTGCTCCGGCGGCTCCGAAGAACTAGTTCTTCGGGCCCCCTCGCCCGGGCGTCGCTCATCGGCGTCGCTCGAGCGGTGGTCGTGCCTATTCTTCGAGCGGGGCGCCCCGCAGGCTCTCGAGCCAGTAAAGCTCTCGAGCCTGTGAAGGCGTCACGGATCGCGGCACCCGAGGCTGGGGGACTGTTCTCTACGGAACGCAGACCCCAGCCTCGGAAAGACCTCTCGTGTCGACGGTTCCTCCTCCTCGGGGGGGTCCGGCATAGCGCCCCAACGCAACCCTGCGTTGGGGCGTTATGTGTTTGGCCGACCGACGCGCGACTGGCACCGGGGGAGCAACTCCGCTCGATCAGCGGTCGCTGCGCGTCTTCAACAGGCGCGCCAGGCGATCGGGATCGACGCGGAGGCCGAGCACTTTCTCGCGTTCGACCCGAACCGCGCCGGGGGCGGAGCCCTTGGGCTTTCGCACGTGGCGACGGGCCACGTACGAAACGTCGACCAAGGGTTGGCCGCGCGCGCGGCTGTGGTGCGCCGCAAGGCTGGCGGCGTCCACCAGTAGCTCGCTGGGGCAAGCTTCCCCCCGAGCGCACGGCACGATCACGTGCGCGCCCTCCACGTCCCGGGCGTGCAGCCACAGATCCCAGGGTCGCGCGTGGTACAGGGTGAGGGCGTCGTTGTCGCGTGCGCCGCGGCCCACGAGCACGGGGCGCCCACCGCTGCCCAGATAGCGGCGATAGGGCAGGCGCGCCTCTTCCCTGGTTTTGGTGCCCGCTCGCGCGGAGAGAGCCTCGCCCAGCGCCGCCGCGAGCTCCCGCTGCCTCTCGTCGTCCATGCCCTCGCCGAGCTCGGCCTGCGACGCCTCCAGACGCTCTCGCTCCCGGTGCGCGTCGGCCAGGCGTGCTTCGGCGACCGCGCGACCGCGGGTGAGCCGGCGAGCCCGATGAAAGAGGCGCTCGGCTTGGTCCTTGGGATCCAGCCTCCCGTCGAGCGCGAGCGTGCGCTCTCGGGGCGGATCGAGCGTCCAGTCCATGGCCTTGAACTCGCCCGAGCCGCGCTTCAAGCGGCCCAGGTTCGCGAGGATCAGCTGGGCGTCGGACCGCAGCCCCGGAGCTTCGTCGATGCGGGCGAGATCGCCCTCGATGGCCTTCTCCCGTCTGCGCAGCTTGGCCAGAGCGCGTCCCAAGGCCTTGTCGAGTGTGCGCTGGCGATGGGCGCTCTCCTCTTCTCCGAGCGCACCGACCATCGCCTGTCCCAGCTCCAGCATGCGCGCTTCGAGCAGAACGTCCGCAGGCCACACGTCCAGGGCCGCGCCTTCGGGCGGCTGGTCGAAGAGGCGGAACCTCTCCCCCTCGTGCGCAGTCGGTCGCGCCAGCAAGAAGATCGTCTCCTGCGCGCGCTCCAGGCGCAGGCTCAGGCCTCCGTCGATCCGGCTCAGCGAGTGGAGCCGGCTACCGACGAGTCGCTTGCGCAGCTGTCGAACGCGATCGTCCGCCGGGGCTCCGCGAGGGCGCTCGCCCAGGACGCCGAAATCGGCGCTCGCCGAGCCGACGTGGATCAGGAGCACCAGACGCTGGCCTGCGCCGTAGAGAGAGAGAGCCGTCAGGTCCGGTCGAGGCCGGTCCACGCGCTGGACCTTCAGCGCCAAGCCCGTCGCCGCCTCGTTCACTCGGCGCTCGAGGTCTCCTCGGCGTCGGCGCGGCTGGGGATCAACCCCTCCTGCTCGGCCAACTCGACGAGGCGCCGGGCCTGCTTCGTGGCGGCCGAGGAGGAGAACGTCACGAACACCTCTTCGGCCCCGGTCGCGTCGAGGCGGTCGAGCAGATCGAAGAGGAGCCCCTCACCGATGCGGCTGCGTTCGCCGAGGCCACGCACACGCGCGTAGACGGTCTGCGCCGGCTCGGGAGGAGCGCTCAGCGGATCGATGGCTGGCACCACGTCGAGCCGCTTGGCCATGCGCTCCAGTGCCTCGCCCTCCCAGAGCCCCGCGGGGGCCCAGACGCGGTACGCGCCCGGAGTCTTCAGCCGACCGAAGTAGTGCGTCAGGCGATCGCGATCGCGCTTGCCCGGGGTCAGCTCTCGACCCGTCGTGACCACCACCGCGGCGGGCTTCAGGGCAATCGTCGCCGCCTCGATCCAGGCAAAGATGGCGTCCTCTTCCGCGCCCAGAGCGAGCCAACCCTCGGCACCCGCGCAGGCGTCGAGGGGGAGCACCAGAGAGGTGGTGAAGTCGTCGGGCAGGTCGCGGGCCCAGCGCCCCAACGTCGCCGGTCGCGGCCGCGGCGCACGCGGGTTGAGCTCGGCGAAGCGGAGACGGTTGGTGTAGCCCTTGCTGGGCTGGCGCTCGAGGCTCGCGCCGACGTGAAGTCGCATCATGCGAGGACAGTAGTACCTAGTCGGTAGAATTCGAGCCGAACTTTCGTCCCGCCGAGCTCGGTGTCGCTTCGCGTGGGCGGGGCTCGCTGGCCTCGGACGGGAACGGATTCCACTCCCCGTGGGTCGTGCTACCCTGTGGCGTGCCGAATACCACGACTCGACTCGCTTCCCTCTTCCTCTTCGTCCCCGCGGCGCTGGCCTTGTCCGCTTGCGGAGGCGGCACGCCGACCTTCCCGGTCTATGCCGCGGACGCCGGGCTGCAATGCTCCGCCGACGGTCCGGCGCCGCCTCCGGTCACAGGCGACGCCGGCACGGACGCGAGCATGGTCGATTCCGGCGCCGTCGACGGCGCCGTCGACTCGGGCGCCGTCGACTCGGGCGCCGTCGACTCGG
>JAACVI010000308.1 GCA_009992505.1 Myxococcales bacterium | reverse complement strand
CGTCGAAGGGCCGCATGCCGCCGTTGGTGGAGCGACGCATCACGCAGTAGTTGCAGCCGCGATGACAGCCGCGCTCGGGCTCGATCAGGAACATGTCCCGGAGCTCGGTGTGCGGCGTGCGGATGGCGGCTCGCGCCGGCAGGCAGGTGTCGTCGGCGCGCGCCACGGGCGGCATCTCGTCGCCGTGCAGGCTCGGGACGTAGGCGCTCGGGATGCGCGCGGCGAGCTCGCGCAGCGCCTCCTTGCGAGAGCCGGCGGCGAAGAGGATGTCGAGGGCCTGATGCACGCTCTGGTCCGCTTCGCCCATCAGGATGGCGTCGACGAAGGGCGCGAGGGGCAGGGGGTTCGAGAAGGTCAGCGGCCCGCCCGCGAGTACGAAGGGACGTCGCTCGTCGCGATCCTCGGCCAGCGGCGGGATGCCGGCCAGCTCGAGGCATTGGCACAGGCCCGCGATCTCGAGCTCGTAGGCCACGGAGAAGGCCACGATGGGATAGTCGCCGATGGAGCGATCACCCTCGAAGGTGAAGAGCGGCAAGCGGCTCTTCTGGAACGCGGCCACGTCGTCGGGCAAGAACGCGCGATGCGCGGCGCGGCCCGGGCTGCCGTTGATGGTGCGGTAGATGGTCTGGAAGCCGAGCGAGCTCATGCCCACGCTGTAGGGGCTCGGGTAGACCAGGGCGATGGCCTCGGGCGCGTCGACCATGAGCGTGCCTGTCTCCTCCGCGATCAGGGCGCGCACGGCCTCCCGCGGATCGCCCGTACGTCCCTTGCTACTCCGCTTGGCCACGATGAACGCTCGCGGGGATCAATCGACGACGCTGAATGCGCGGCTGCCGCGCCATCCCGTCGTGCGGTCGATGGACATGTAGATCACGAGGGCGCGACCCTTCACGCGCGTCACCGGGATTGGCCCGATGCGGCGGCTGTCGTTGGAGCTGTCGCGGTGATCTCCGAGCACGAAGACCTCGCCTGGCCCGAGGGTGATGGGCGGCTGCTCCGGGTCGTCGCGATAGGCGCCGCGACTCGTGCGGTAGACGTAGCCGTCCAGCGTCTCCTCGAAGATGTGGCAGCTCTCGTCCACGTCCTTCTCGGCCGTCTCCTCGCAGGCACCGAGATCGCGCTGCGGCAGCGCCTCGCCGTTGCGGTAGACAATGTGATCGCGCACCTCGACCGTGTCGCCCGGCACGCCGATCACGCGCTTCACGATGTCGACGCCGTCCATCGGGCTGTTGACGATCACCACGTCGCCGGGGGAGGGCATGCCCCAGTTCAGCGTGGCCTCGTGCTGGAAGGGCAGGAAGAGCCCGAAGGCGACCTTCTCCACCACGACACGGTCTCCGTCGAGCAGAGTCGGCTGCATGGAGGGGCCATCGATCTCGAAGGCCTCGAAGAGCACGACGCGGATGAAGATGGCGAGCAAGACCGCGCCGCCGATGGTGCGCGCGTTGGACTTGAAGCTCTCCCAGCGGCTGATGTCCGCATCCGCAGAGTTGTCTTGACCTGACATCAGCCGTGCACCGTGGGAGCGAGGGGGAGCGCGGCGGCCACTTCGGCTTCGCGCTGACTCAAGGTGGTGAAGCGCGCTCGGGCCGCGTCCTCACCGAAGCTCTGTTCGGCCAGGTCGCGGAAGAGGCGGTAGTGTCGAGCTTCGCTCGCGAGCAGATCCGCGTAGAAGGCGCGCAGCTCCGCTTCGGGCAGATGCTCCGCCAGGAGATGGAAGCGCTCCGCCGAGCGCGCCTCGATCAGCGCCGAGATCAGCAGGCGATCGAGCAGCATGGGGAAGTTCTTGTGATCGCGCCGAGCCGTCGCCGTCAGGTCGCGCACGTAGCCGTCGACCTCGGGCATGCCGAGGACGCCCCCGTGCGATTCGAGCTGCTGCTCCACACGCTGGAAATGCTCCGTCTCTTCCTGGGCCAGGGCGACCAGAGGCTCGACCAGGTGAGGATGTTCGCCGGAGAACCGGGCCAGCAAGCTCAGCGCGCTCTGGGCGGCCTTGAGCTCACAATGGGCGTGATCCGCCAGCAGCCCGGGCAAGTCGCCTGCGGCGATCCCGACCCACGCCGGGTCCGTGTCGTGTGCGAGGCCTAGCATCAGGATTGTGGCCCGCTGGCTCCACGAGGGACGGGGCGATACATTCCGGGGCCGCGCATTGGCGCGAACGCTAGACCTCGCCCTCCAACCGGTCAAGGCACGTCCCACTTGCTCATCCTGGCCTTCGATACTTCCAGCCGCCACGCCAGCGCCAGCCTCCTCTCGGGGACGCGCGAGCTCGGCTCGGCCCACGGCCAGGGCACGGCACGCCATGGCGACACTCTGCTGCCGCTGATCGAGCGTGTGCTCCACGACGCCGGGATCGCGCGCACGGAGCTCGGGCTCCTGGTGGTCGGCACGGGCCCGGGCTCCTTCACCGGGCTCAGGGTCGGCCTGGCCGTGGCCAAGGGGCTCGCCCTCGGGCTCGGCTGCCCGCTGGTCGGTGTTTCGTCCCCTGTCGCCCTGGCCCTGGCGGCGGCTCCTCAGGGCGGGCTCGTGGCCACGGCCACGCGGGCCTATCGCGACGAGGTGTACGCCGGCCTCTGGCGCGTCACAGGCTTGGCGCACGCCACCGACGAGGGAGACTCGTCGACGGCACCCTCCAGTTTGGTCGTGGGGGGTCAGCGCTTGCGCGACCCCGGACACTCTGCGTCCGGCGTCTCCAGCGAGCTCGAACTCTTCGCGGCGTCGCCCGCCGAGGCCCTGGCGCGCATCCGGCAGGCCGCCGGAGACGAAGCCTTCCTGTGCGTGGGCGACGGCTTCGAGCCCGACCTCATCGCCGAACTCCCGGCTGGCGCCGTGCGCGCCGATGCCGCCATCGACGCCCCGCAGGCGCGGCAGCTCGCCCTCGAGGGGCTGCGCCTCTTCCAGCGTCGAGGTCCCGACGATGCGTCCGCGCTCGTGCCCCACTACGTGCGTGGAGCCGATGCGCACGTGTCGGTGCCTCAGTCGGCGTCGGGCTCGGTCAGCTCGCGGTAGAGCAAGGCGTAGACCCGCCCTGAGCGCTCCCACGAGTGGTCGATGCGCATCACGCGGCGGCGCAGGCCGTCGAAGCTCTTGTTCAGGAAGGCCGAGAGCCCGCGCTGGGTCGCGCCGAGCAGGGCCGCGCTGGTGGCCTCGTCGAAGAGGAAGCCGGTGCCGGTCTCGAGCTGCGCGTCGCAGTCGATCACGAAGTCCGCGATCGCGCCGGTGCAGCGGGCGACCGGCAGGGTGCCGTAGCGCTGGCCGATCATGGGCAAGAGCCCGGCGGGCGCGCGGTGATGGGGCGTGAGCAAGAGGTCGGCACCCGCCATGAGCTGGTGATCCCGTCCCTCGTCGTTGCCCTCGAGCACCTTCATGCGTTCCGGGAAGGGGCGCGCGGCCTCCTTCAGCGCGGCCATGCGCTCGTCGGTCTTCACGCCACGCACGACCAGCTGCACGTCGTTGCGAAGCAGGTCGCGCACGGCGCCCTCGAGCAGCTCGAGGCCGTCCTCGGAGTCGAGACCGAAGGCCACGAGCATGGGCACGTCGGCGCGGATGGGCAGCTCCAACCGACGCTGCAGCTCGGCCTTGATGCGCGCCTTGCCGCCGAGGTCGACGGGATCGAAGCGCGCGGGCAGGTAGGGATCGGTGAGCGGGTTGTGGGTGGCCGCGTCCACGCCGCCGAGCACGCCGCGCAGACCACCGGGCACAGCCTCGAGCAGCGGGCCCAGGTGCTCGGCCGCGCCTTCGCTGAGCTCACGGGCGTAGCTTACGGAGAGCGTCGCCGCTCGTCCCGCGCAGCGCAGACCCGCGGCCAAAGGATCGAGCTTGCCGTCGAACTCGAGGCCTTCGAGCCCGGCGCCCAGAGCCGAGGCGTCCTTGGCGCTGAAGGTCGGGCGACGCGCGATGCCCGAGAAGGTCAGCACGCGCGGGATGTCCGAGACCTCCTCCGACGCCGCCAACACCGCGAGCGCCAGCGCGCCCGTCTCGCCCACGCCGTGCACGACCTCGAAGCGCGGATCGCGCGTGGCCACCAGGCGCTCCACCGCCGCCGCGAACACGCCCATGCGCAGCGCGACCTTGGCGTCGTCCTCCATCAGCGAGGTGATGTCGCCGAAGAGCGTCGGCTCGTCGAGCACGATGCGCTCCACGCCGGCCGCCGTGCGACCGTCGTAGACCACGAGCGAGTACTTTTGCCCGCCGCGCTCGACGTCGAGCTTGCTCAAGCGTCGGGCCATGCCCTGCGCGTTCGGATCGAAGTCCGCGTAGCGCGGCGTGACCAGAGACACTGCGTGCTCCTGCGCGGCGAGAGCCTTGGGGAGGGCGCCGGCCAAGCGGCAGAGGGCGTCGCCGCTGCCGTCGGGCGTGGCGTTCGAGCTGATGACGAGGATGTTCATTTCGCGCGGACCATACAGCGCCAAGGAGGCCGCGTCGACGCGAGCGGGGGACACCCCCGAGGAGCACCCCCGAGGAGCACCCCGGAATGCGAACGTGGGGCGCGGGACTTGTCCCGTGCCGCGTGCGCCGGACTCGGTCGCTGGCGCAGGCGGGTACGTCGACGAGCGTCGCCGTGTCCGGGGCGCGCAAGCGCTGCCCCCCACGTAACAGACTGGAGCCCACGTACCTGACTGGAGCGTCGACGAGCGTC
>JAACVI010000124.1 GCA_009992505.1 Myxococcales bacterium | reverse complement strand
CTGGTCCGTCAGCGAGACGTACCAGAGGTCCGCGCGCGTGACGCCCTCGTCCGCCAGCCAGTCGATGGCCGCCGGGAGACGCGCGTACGTGTCGCTCTTCACGATCAGCGCGACGGTCGGGTCGAGGCCGAGCGCGATCAGGTTCTGGAGCCCGGCGCACATGGACGCGAAGGCGCCCTCGCGTCGCACCAGGGCGTCGTACGCGGCGGCGTCATGGGTGTGGATGGAGAGATGAAAATCGTCGGCGCCCACTGCGACGAGGCGCTCGAGGTTGGGACGTTGGGCGTAGAGCAGCCCGTTGGACTGAACCTTCACCCGGACGTAGCCGAGCTTCTTCGCCGCGCGCACGAGCCCGAGCAGATCGGCGCGAATGGTGGGCTCCCCGCCGGTGAACGAGCAGGCGTCGAAGCCGTCGCCCCGTCCGTTCCGGAGCGCGCTCACGACCGCCTGGCTGGACAAGGCGCGCGCCCGCATCGCCGGCGTGATCGTGCAGTAGTCGCAGGCCAGGTTGCAGTCGTAGCCCAAGATCAGATCGAGCAGCGCCATCCGTTGTGTCAGTATCCCGGTCCAACCCAAGAGGCAACGATGGCCATCATCTGTAAACAGTGTGGTGAAGAGGTAGACGAGCTCTTCAGCGTGACGGTCACGGGCCGTAAGACGAAGGTGTGCGAGGACTGCCTGGAGATCATCCAGGAGCAGGCCCAGATCGCGGAGGAGAGCGAGTCCGCGATCCAGGGCATGATGGGGTTCAAGGGCAAGCGATGAGCTCCTCCGCCGAGGCCCAGGGATCGATCACGCTCGACCTGGGCCGGAGCTGCACCAACGCCTGTCTCTTCTGTGCCCAGGCGGGCATCACGACTTCGCCGAGACCCATGCAGGAGCAGCTCGAGGCGATCACTTCCGACGTCCGCCAGGGCTGCTTCGTCGGGGGTGAGCCCACACTCGCCCCGGAGCTCGAGTCCTGGGTGCGGGCCGCTCGGGAGGCGGGGCTCACCCGCGTCGGCGTTCAGACCAACGGCGCACACCTAGATGCCGAGCGAGCGCGCGGGCTGCGCGACGCCGGCCTGACCGAGGTCGAGCTGACGCTGCACGCGCCGCGGGCCGACGCCCACGATTTCCTGACGGCCACGCCTGGGAGCTTCGAGCGGGCCCAGCGGGCCCTGGACGCCGCGCGCGACGCAGGCCTGGGCGTGCGGATCGCCAGTGGGCTCTGGCGTTCGAACTTTCGCCTGGCGCCGGCCCTGACCGCCTGGTTGGCCGCGCGAGACGTCGACTCCCAGGCGTATTTCGTCGCGCGTTCGGCCGGCCGACTGCGCGGAAGCGTGGCGCGCCTCATGCCCGCCCTTGGGATGGCCCTGCCCCACGCCCTGCGCGCCGCCAGCGAGGGGCGACGCGCAGGCCTGCTGGTGCTGATCGCGGGCGCCCCGGTCTGCATGCTCGGCCCCCACCAAGATCTGGCGTTGCCCTCGCCGAGCCGGCAGTACGCCTCCACCTGCATGGAGTGCCCTCGCCGCAACAGCTGTCCCGGCGTCGACGGGGACTACCTCGAACGCTTCGGCGAGCTGGAATTCTCTGCCGCACGCGCGCCCGCGGCGGGAGAGCCGCCCACGCAGGACTGGCGCCGCGCCTTCGCGGGCATCGGCAGCCTGATGCGCTGACGCGAGACGGAACGCGAACACCCCGCTGCGTTCGGGCGTCGCGAGCAAGACTCACGCAGCACTACGCAGCGGGGAATTCCGCGAAATTCATCTCGGCGGACGCCGGTGCGGGACGAGACTAGTGCTCGACTCAGCGCGGACACCCGCGCTGACTACGAGGCCTACCAGCTGCCGTGGGAGCCATGGGAGCCATGGGAGCCGTGGGAGCCATGGGAGCCATGGGAGCCGTGGGAGCCATGGGAGCCGTGGGAGCCGTGGGAGCCATGGGAGCCGTGGGAGCCGTGCGAGCAGTGCTGAGCACCGCGTTGCACGTCCGATCCCCCGCCCGCGGAGCCCGCTTCGTCCGCATTTGCCAGAGCGCGATCAGAGATTTCTCTCTGCTCGGGGCTGAGCGTTGAAGCGGCCTCCTTTTCGAAGCTGGGCAGCTCGTCGTCGAATCCGTCGTCCATTCCCTGGTCGTCGGTCATATCGTCGTGGTCACTCATTTGCCATCACCCTGCAGCATTCCACTTCCACCTGCCTGAAGCGGAGTTGAACTATAACCCTAAACCGCCCCAACTGTCACCTGGTGAAGGAAATGATCTCGCGATCGGGTCGTGGTCCATCTTCGCAGCACTTCCAACGTCTCCGGATCGGCCTCGGCGAGCTTCTCGAACAGGTAATCCAAGATGCCCTTGTGCACGTGGCACAGGCTGCTCTCCCGCTTCCGACCCCAGATCGAGCCCTGGATCTTGTGGCTGTGGACCGGTGGAATCCCACAGTAGGGGTTGAAGGCGCAGTTGACGCAGTCCGGGTGGGCGTCGAGCTGACCCGCGATCACCACGGCGCGCACGGTCTCGTGCCCGACGATGTCTCGGTAGCTGGACTTCCACACGTCGCCGAGCAGGAAGCTCGAGTCGCCCATGGCGTCGAGCATTCGCCCCTCGTCGCAGGTGAAGACCTGGCCATCGTAGCTGTAGGCGAGCTGGCCGATGCCGGCGCCACCGGGCTGACGCACGTCGAGGAAGTTGGGATCCTCGCCGTTGAGGATCTTGGTCAAGAAGATGGCCGCGTAGCGCTCGAGGATCTCCACGCCTTGCTTGTTCTGCTCGATGATGTAGTCGACCGTGCGGCGGTAGAACTCGAGGTAGTCCTCGCGCGGATACTCGATCAAGTGCGCCGTCTTGTCCGCGAAGCCGAAGGGATCGAGGGGCCGCAGGAAGAGCGCGCGGCAGCCGAGCTGGGAGTAGGTGTCGACGAGCTCGCGCTCGCGATGCAGCAGATCGCGAGTGACCGTAACCAGCGCCTCGACGTGGTAGAGGGTCTCCTCCAGCGCCATCTCGCGGTAGCGCGCGTTGATGCGCTTCGTCCACTTCACGGCGTGGGCGTGGGCGCTGCCGTCGGCGCGGGGGAGCTTGCGCACGGCGTCGTGGAGATCGGCGGGACCGTCGATGCTGGTGCAGAGCTGCACGCGCTTGTCGAGCAGGTAGTCGAGCTTCTCCTCGGTCATCAGCGCGAAGTTCGAGACCATGGTGAACTCGAGCTGCTTGCCGATGCTCTTGTTCTTCTCGAGCGCGTACTCGATCGCGTGCTGCACGACCGGGAAGTTCACCAGCGGCTCGCCGCCCTGGAACTCGATGGTCACGTAGTCGCTGGTCGTCTGCAGGATCAGGTCGACCGCCTTCTCGGCGATCTCGGGTGTCATGTCGGTCTGGACTTGGTCCATGTTCGCGCGTGACGCGTGGCAGTAGACGCAGGTGGTGTTGCAGCGCAGCGTGACCACGAGCACGTGGAGGTTCGGCCCCGCGTCGAGGAAGGTGCGGCGCGCGCGGATCATCTCGGCGGCCTTGGCCTCGTCGAAGGTCTCGCGCAGGAAGTTCTCCCGCGAGAGCAGCTCGTGGAGCGGCGTGCCCTCTTCGACCTCACCGCGGGCAAAGAGACCGAACTGCTCGTCGTCGAGCACGACCCAGCGGCCCTCGAGGTTGGTCAAGAGGACCTTGTCGCCGATCGCGCGAAAGCGGAAGAAGGCGGGCTGCGTCGTGGCCAGCGCGTCGGGGCCGATGTCGAGCAGATTCACGAGGCTCCTCGCGTGCGGATGGTCAAGCCCAGCGCGTAGTTGGCGAGCTCGCCCGCGAGACGTCGCTCGCGAGCGGCGTTCTTGGATTCGATGCGCACCACGAAGTGCTCGCCCTCTTCAGTCGTGGAGAGGGTGCCGAAGCGCTCGTAGAGCTTGAGGGCGGCGTCGACCTGCTCGCCGGCGTACACGTCCCGATGGAAGCGGAGCTCTCTCACGCGCCGTCCTTCGCGCTGGCGGCGGCCGCTTCGTCGTCGCCCTCGGAGGGCTCCCCCTCTTTGCGCTTCGCCTTGTCCTTGCCGTACTTCTCTTCCCAGCTCATGGCGATGCCGAGCGGATCCTCGAAGGGCTCCTCGGAGAAGTCGAAGTCCTCGAGATCGTCCAGGGAGGGCGGGCCCATGGCGCCAGCCAGCGCCTGCATGGTGACGGCCTCGATCGCGCCGCGGTTCTGGGCCGTGATCTTCTCGCGCCAGGCGCACGCCAACAGCTCGTTGGAGAATTCACCCACGAAATCGCGCAGTTGCTCCTGAGTCGCGCCGGGCTTCTTCGCCGCCAGGGTCACGCGAAACTGACCCTCGGGGGTCTTGTCCAGGAAGACAAAGCAGCGATCGATGAAGGTGAAGCTAGCGCCGTAGACGGCCTCCAGGGAGTAGAGCGCTGAGTCGAGGAGGAGCTCGGCCGAGCTCTCCGTCAGGTCGGCGTGCGCGAGCACGTCGGGCACACCGCGGAAACTGGCGGCATCCTTGGGGAGATCGTTGCTTTGTTTCATGGAGATCGGGGGTTCGGGGTAGGCCATGAAGGCCGGGGAGAGGGGAGACTAGCGGGAGGAGCCCCGCGGGAAAAGTGCAGAGCGGACAAAAGTTACGAACGGAGAGGTTGGCCAGAGCTCGGTCGACGATAATGGAGCAGCCATTGGTTGGAGCTGTGGGGGCCGATGTCGTGACGCTCGAGCAGTTCGAGCCCGAATTCGGCGACTTTCTGGTGGGCCATGGCCGCGCTGTCGTTGCGGTAGTGCTCGAGTTCGGCCGAGGAACTCTCGCCGCGTCGAGTCTGCGCCTCGGTGCGCGCGAGACCAAAGGCGACGTTGTCGACGACGAGCAAGCGGCCCCCCGGCGCGAGGCGGGCGATGCAGGCGCGAAGGGCGCTCTCGGGCGAGGCCAGGTGGTTGTAGCTGCGCAGCATGAGCACGTGATCGAAGCGGCGACCTCCGAGCTCGGCGGGCAGGCTCTCGGCCGTGCCCACGTGGAGCTCGGCCCAGGGCCAACGCTTGGCGAGCTGGGTGATCTCGGCTGCGCGGGGGTCCACGCCGACGTAACGAAGGCGCCCCGCGCGCGCGGCCCGCTCGAATTCCTCCGCGTACGGACCCTCCCCACAGCCGAGGTCGAGCACGTCTCCCTCGAGCGCCCGCAGCAGCTTCCGCAGCTGGGCGTCGTCGCGGCCGAAGACATCCTCGAGGCGTGGCTCGAACAGGCCCGTGCAGGTGTCACGCTGCGGACAGGCGTCACACAGGGCCGCCCGTTCGAGCTTGACCAGATCGCGGGCGAAGTCGTCCGGCGCGTCCTTTTTCGAGACGTCCACATAGACTTGGCCGAGGCCGTGCTTGATGTCCGCGACCTCGGCGTCCGAGAAGTCTCGGGTGTCGGCCCGGTACAGCGCCACCCGCCCGGCGTTGGCGGCGAAGAGGTGCCGACCTCGGTCCCAGGGCGTGACGCCGAGGGCGCCATCCCGCAGAGGGCAATGGGCGTCGGGCACGTCGCGCGCCACCAGCCGCTCGAAGCGGTAGTTGAACGAGTTGGAGCGCGGTCGGTCGTGCACGGGGACGAGCTCGGACACGCCGAAGGCCTCGTGGTAGCCGCGGTAGAGCCCGGGGCAGGCGCCCGAGAGGGAGCAGCCCGCGCACGTCTCCGGGGGCTGGATCTTGTTGGTGTCGTCCACGGGGAAGTAGTCGGGCTCGCCCACCTCGATCATGGTGGCGAAGCGGTCGGTCTTGAGGTCGTCGAAGTCGCGCTCGAGGCCGGGCATCAGGCATAGCGGCAGCGCGCCGTGGGTGAAGGCCGGGCCCGACGCTCGGCCGCGCGCTTCCACGCCGTAGGCGATGGCGTCTCGCACCTTCTCCGCGACCTCGGCGACGCGAGGCATCAGCCGGTTGAAGAGCTTGTCGCCGCCACCCTTGGGCTCGACCATGGAGAACTTCAGGGTCACGTCGGGATAGGGCAAGACGGCGTCCACGACCCCGCGCAGGTGGTCGAGGTTCTGGCGCGTGATCACGCAATTCGCCGTGAGGTCGAGCCCGCGACCGCTGAGATTCTTCAGCGCGCCGTAGGTCTCCTCGAAGGCGTGGGAACGAACCAGCAGATCGTGGACGCGCGCCGTGCCTCCGTGGAGCGAGAGGTAGACGTAGCGTAGGCGATGGGCGAGCAGGCGCTCCACCAGCTCGGGGTAGGCGAGCATGCGCCCGTTGGTGACCAGGCCGAAGTCCATGTCCAGCGCCGCGACCTCCGCGGCCCAGTCGACCAGCTCCGGGCGAATCGTGGGCTCGCCGCCGGAGAGCACGACCGTGCGATGCCCGAGCTCCTTGGCGCGGCGGATCTTGCGCGAGACCTCCTCGCTCGAGCCCTGCACGTCGCGCACCTCGAGCGTGTGGCAGAAGCCACAGTGGTCGTTGCAGGCGTAGCCCACCTTGATCAGCGCCTTCATCGAGACGCTTCTAGGGCCATGGACGGCCGGCCGGGAGGGTTGAGGTGTGGGAGCGCGTCGTGGAACAGGATCAGCGGCCTCGCGTGAGCAGCCGACCGAGCGAGGGCAGGACCACATGGCGTCGCACGGCGCGGGCGGCCCCGAAGACACCACTCGGCAGCGCGCGCAGGCGCAGATCGAGGTGACCCGGGTCGGTCTCGACGCCGTCCAGGGTCACCCACGCGGTGGCGAGCCCCACGGCCGCGCGCACGATCGGGTTGTTGCCCAGCTTGGGGTCGCGCATGAAGTCGAGGACTAGGCGGTTGCCGCGCGCCTCGGCAAGGACGGGCGAACGATCAGGCAAGAAGCCCATCAGATCGCCGGGGTTGCTCAGGTCGAGGGAGCCGCTCTTGATCAGCGCGGCGACCGGCGTCGCGGCGTCCCCGTTGAGCTTGAGCGTCACCTCTTCCAGGCGAATGGCGACCGTCAGCTCTTCTTCGCTGAAGGTCACACGATCGACGTAGATCACCGCGGAGGCGCGGATGGGCGTGCCCATCAGCTCGACGGACGCGGCGACGCGAACGCCCGGAGGCTCGGCGTCGATCTTCAGATCCTGGACCTTGCCCGACTTCTCAGCCAGGGCACCGAGCCAGCGGAAGGCGTCGAGGGGAACGCCAACGCGGAGGCCGAGGGCGCTGCGCGCGGCTCGGGCGATCTCTTTGGGGTTGTCGCGGAGGTAGCTTCGCGAAGCGTCGAGGGCGGCCTTCAAGATGGACATGGGCCGAGGAGGATACTGCGAGACCGGCCACCGACGCTCGGAAAAATCGCGGGCGCGACCGACGCGTCGCGTCATTCGTGCCGCCCACGCCGAGTCACACGAAGCGCGCGGTGCCCGTCACGCCATCCGTGCCGTGATCGTCGCCGAAGCGGTAGCGCTCGTCGACCAGGCCATCGATGCGCTGCATCACCAGATCGGCGACGGCCTGAAACGCTTCGGCGTGGGCGTCGGCGGCGCGGGTGAACGGCTGGTAGGGCTCGCTCGGTCGCACAGGGTCCAGCTCCGCAGGCAGGATCGGGTCGCCGATGCGATAGACGATGCGCGCCGGCTGGCACAGAGGGGAGCGCGTCGGATAGGCGATGTCGCCTCCGCTGCAGCCCACGGGCACGATGGTGGCCCCGAGGTGCAGGGCGACCTGGCCGATGCCTCCATGCCCACGGGAGAGGCGAATCGAGCGGCTGCCCTGCGGATAGACCAACACGTCGAGGCCGATGTCGAGGGCGTGCCGGTTCAGGTCGACGAAGCGCGCCATCATCTGGTTGAAGAGCGACTCCATGGCGTCGATGTAGTTCTCGTGCGCGGGATCGAAGGGGCGGCCGAGGATCAGCCGAGGGCGCTCGAGCAGCTCTCGCGGGAGCTGCTCGCCGTCGACGGAGGTGCCCGCGTTCAGCGCGTCGCGCAGGAGCCGATACTCGACTTCGCTGGGGTGTCGCCCGACCGTCGTCAGGAAGTCGCGCGTGAGCAGGTATCCCCGGGACGCGAGAGGGATGTTGTTCATGACGCGCATGAAGAAGGACATGCCCCCGCCCTCGAAGTTCTTCCCCTTCACCCAGCACGAGGTGTAGCGCGCGAAGCGCCTGTGCATGGCGTACTGGAAGGGCCAGTAGCTGAAGTCGTCGGTGTGGTTCAGCGCCAGGATCACCGGGGTCTTCGGCAGCCTGTCCCAACCCTCGACCACCAGATCGAGCTTGCGATAATCCGTGCGCAAGAAGGTCTCTGCGAGCCCACGCTGCGACCAGGGGCGCGAGTGGAGGTGGATGCGATCATAGAGGGCGAGGTCGAGCATGCGGGGCCAACAGCGGTCGCTTCGCTTCGGGGATACCATTCCTGACGAAGACCGCGGACGGAGGGTGTACTAGAACACGTTACATTGCGCTAGAGACCGTGTCTCGGGCTCACCCCGAGGGGTCGAGGTGGCGCTCGAACATGGCGCGATAGAACGCGGGCAGCGGTACGCCGCGGAAGCTCTTCATGTCGATGCAGGCCACGGTGATCTCGGCGGCCACGACCGAGCGCGCGCCCACGGCGCCCCGGTAGCGGAAGACGGCGCTCTTGTCGCCGATGCGCGCGACGCTGAGCGTGACTTGGAGACCGTCACCGAAGCGCAGCGGCGATCGAAAATCCACGTCGAGATGCACGGCGGGCCAGCCCACACCGTCCTCATCGAGGACCTGCCGATAGCTGCGACCTTCGGCCTCGAAGAAGTCCTCGAAGACGCGATGGAAGTAGTCGAGGAAGCGCGGGTAGTAGACGATGCCCGCGTGGTCCTCGTCGCCGAAGCGCGCGCGAATGGTGGTCTCGAAGGCCATGGTCGGAGTATGCCACGAAGCACACGGGGCCGCCTCGACGGACACGCCGGCGCGGCTCGGGGTAGAGTCGCCCCATGAGCAACGATGTGAAGGTCATCGTGATCGGCAGCGGACCCGCAGGCGAAGGCGCGGCGATGAAGGCCGCCAAGGATGGCGCCGAGGTCACGCTGATCGAGCGACACGCGCACGTCGGCGGCGCGTGCACGCACGTGGGCACGATCCCGAGCAAGGTCTTGAGGCAGGCCGTGCACTCCCTGGTGCGCTTCCGCGAGCATCCGCTCTTCGGCGAGGCGGCGCGCAAGATCCAGGTGCGCTGGCCCGATCTGTTGGCGCTCTCGCGACGCGTGATCGACAGCCAAGTTCGGATGAGGCAGGGCTTCTACGATCGCAACCGCATCGAGGTCTTGCACGGCCACGCTCGCTTCGTGGATCCGCACGCGATCGAGGTCGAGGAGGCCGACGGAAACTGCACGCGTCACTCGGCGACCCACGTCGTCCTCGCCACGGGCTCGCGGCCCTATCATCCGGCGGGGGTGACCTTCGGCGATCGCGTGAGGGACAGCGACACCATCCTCTCGCTGGAGACCACGCCCCGCTCCATCACCATCTACGGCGCCGGCGTGATCGGCTGCGAGTACGCCTCCATCTTCCGTGACCTGGGCGTGAAGGTGAACCTAGTGAACACGCGCGATCGCCTGCTCTCTTTTCTCGACGACGAGATCACGGACGCCCTCGGCTACCAGCTGCGAGATCACGGCGTGCTGATCCGCCACGGCGAAGAGATGGCCGAGCTCGAGGTGCACCCCGACGGAGTGGTGCTGGGCCTGAAGTCCGGCAAGCGTCTGCGCACGGATCTGCTGCTCTGGGCCAACGGTCGCAGCGGCAACACGCGGAACCTGGGCCTCGAGAACACGAGCATCCGAGCCACCCCGCGCGGCCAGCTGCAGGTGGACGAGTGCTACCGCACGAGCGAGTCGCACGTCTACGCCGTCGGCGACGTGATCGGCTTCCCGGCCCTGGCCAGCGCCGGCTACGATCAGGGACGCTTCGCGGCCAGCCACATCACCACGGGCAAGCTCGAGGCGGCGCTCGTGGCCCAGATCCCCACCGGCATCTACACCAGCCCGGAGATCAGCTCCCTCGGACCCACCGAGCGTGAGCTGACGGAACAGAAGGTCCCCTACGAGGTCGGCCACGCGCTCTTCCGCAACCTCGCGCGAGCGCAGATCGCGGGCGAGACCCAGGGCATGCTGAAGCTGCTCTTCCACCGCGAGACGCTGGAGGTGCTCGGGATCCACTGCTTCGGCTACCAGGCCGCGGAGATCCTGCATATCGGTCAGGCCATCATGTCGCAGCCGGCTCCGCACAACACGCTGCGCTACTTCATCCACACCACGTTCAATTACCCGACCATGGCCGAGGCCTATCGCGTGGCCGCCCTGAACGGGATGAACCGCGTCGACGCGAGCGGCCTCACGTCTGAGGACGGTAGCGCGAGCTGAGCTCGTCCCAGGCGAAGGTCGGATGCTTTCGCGTCAGCAGCTGGCGCGTGGCGTCGGCGTCGGCCCGGAAGCCCGACGTGAGCGGGATGCGCGCGATGGCGTGGACACGCGTCGGGCGCTCGAGGGTCGGCAGCTCGGCCACCCGCGCGGAGAGCGCCTCGAGATCTTCGTCGGCGCCGCGCAGCACGAGCGCGACCTCCAGCGCCGAGCGTGCGCCCTCGGGGACCGCGAAGACGTAGGCCTCGCGCACGGCGTCGAGCTCGAGCAGGGAGTCCTCGACCGGGCGCGGAGACACGTAGCCGAGCGTGGTGTGCACCCGGTCATCGGCGCGGCCGACGAAGGTGTAGTCGCCCTCGGCGTCGAGGGTGAGCAGATCGCCCGTGGTCGCGTACGTGTCGCCCACCTCGAACAGATCGCGCAGGAGCGTGTCGTCCTTCGTGGGCGTGGCCCGCGTGGCGGGATCCACGCGCGAGACCAGCAGGCCGAGCAGGCCGGGCGCGACCTGCTGTGCGCGACCGTCCACGTCTCGAACGGGCTCGAGCGTCTCGTCGTCGAACGCGATCAGGCGCAGCTCGGCGCCACCGGGCAGCGGACTGCCCACGCTGCCGAGCTTGTTGCCCGACGCGTTCGCCAGCACGGCGGAGCCCTCGGTGGTCGCGTAGAACTCGATCACGCCGACGTGGAAGCGCTCCTCCAGGCGACGCCAGACGTCGCGGCGCATGCCGCTGCCGGCGAAGAGGCGCACGGGGTTGTCGCCCTCGCCGACGGCCGCCTTGGCCATCACCAAGGCGCGGCACATGTCGTTGGCGTAGAAGACGACGGTGGCTCCGGCGCGTCGCACGTCGGGCCAGAACTCCTCGACGGACAGGCCGCTGGCCAGGGCGAGGCGCGAGCCACCCACGAGCGCACCACCCACTGCGACGAGCATGCCCGCCGGGTGATGGAGCGGCAGCACGGAGTACACCGTGTCGGTCGAACGCAGGGCCGCCGCGCCCGCCACACCCAGCGCCGAGAGCATCAACCGACCGTGACTGACCTGCGCCTCGCGTAGGCCCGAGTTCGCGCGACCACGCACGAAGATCATGGCGAGCTCGCCTGCGCGACCCGCGTCGAGCACGAGATCCTCGGGCAGCTCCACGGTCGCAGGATCGATCTGCTCCAGGTCGAGCACGCCGGCGGGCAGAGTCCGTTCGCTGCCGGCGCCACCGAGCACAAGCACCTTGCGATCGGTCGCAAGGCGCGTGGCTGCCGCGTGCTCTGGGTCGGCGATGGCGAGGTCGGCGCGGCTCAGCACGTCGGCCAGCGGCAGCTTCTCCACATCGAAGAGCATGGGCACGGCGCCCAGCCGACTCAGCGCGGCGACGGCCGAGAGGTAGCTCGGTCGCCCGCGCATGACCACCGCCACGCGCTGGCCGGGACGAACGCCCGCTTCGTACAGACCACGCACGATGGCCGAGACGCGTGCGTCCGCCTGCGCGTAGCTGAAGGCTCGTCCCCGATGGATGAAGAAGGTCCCTTCGCCATGCTCCGAGGCGCGCTGCGTGAGCTCGAGCCCGAGGCTCGCCCGCGTGTCGCTCTCGATGCTCGCCAGTCGCGCGAGGCGCGGCAGCTGCCAGCGCAGCGCCGCCAGCGAATCACCGACGGCTCCCATGCGTCCACGAGCTCGCCTGACCAGGGATCGCGCGGCATCCCCCAGGACGTCGTAGAACAGGTCGAGCGGCAACTCGATGTCGTCGAAGTCGGCCTCGGTGCCGTCGGCCTTCGTGTGCTCCGTGCGATCGAGTCGCGCGGGAAGCGCGGCGCCATGATCGCGATGGGCGAGCCACTGCACGACCGTCGGCCAGGTCACGTCGCGCGAGCGCGAACCCACGACCAGCCCGAAGTGCCCCGCCTTCACCCGCACCTCGAAGAGCGCGGCGTGGGGCGCGGCGCGGCGAATGGCCCGAACGCTGGCTGGACGCGCGAAGTCGTCGCGCTCGCCCAGGAAGTAGAGGATGGGGCAGCGGATGTCCGCGAGCGTGACGGTGCGCCCGTCGATCACGAAGCCGCCCGAGGTCATGCGATTGGCCACCACGAACTCGTCGACGAACTGCCGGAAGGCCGGGCCCGGCCAGGCGACGAAGCCCTCGCCGCCCAGGAAGCGTCGGCTGGCCTCACGCTGCTCGAGCGCCTCGCGGTCGTGCAGCTTGCTCACGAAGTCGACGAGCTGGGCTGCCTCCTTCTTGACGCTGAGGAGCTTGAATCCGGTGCTGGTCAAGAGTCCCGGCAGGCCCTCCACGCGCGACAAGGGACCGGCCAAGGCCTGACGCGTGACGTCGAGGATGCCCGCAGCCACACCGTCGACGACGCCGGGGATGTTGCGATGGATGTCGACCGGGCTGCCGAAGGTGATGAGCGAAGCCAGACCCTCGGAGCGCAGGAAGGCGGCCGCCTGGTAGCAGAACATGCCGCCCTGGGAGTAGCCCGCGAGGTGCACGGCGTGACCCGTGGCTGCGCCCACGCGGCGGACGGCGTCCACCACGGCGCGCACGTGATCGTCGAGGGTGCGCTGCATACCGCCAGGCTCGGACTCGGGCTTGCCATAGTCGACGAGCCAGACGTCCACGCCGCGCTCGACGAGGTAGCTCACGGCGCTGAGCTCGGGCGACATGTCGTAGATCTCGGACGCGACCATCAGCGGCGGCACGAAGAGCAGCGCGGAGTCGTCGACGTGCGCTCCGTCTCGGGCGTACCGCCGGAGCCGATAGACGGCGTCCTGATGCATCACGTCGAAGGGCGCGCCGTAGCTCTCGCCCAGATGGCCCAGACGCAACAGCTCGCCCGCGTTCTGCGCCATCAGGCCGGCGCGCGTGCGGGCCCGACGGAAGCGGTGGAACAGACCCTTGGGGCGAGGCTCGTGGGGGGGACGCATGCCCGGCCAAGCTACGACAACTTGGCGCTGAGGACGAGCCGAGTCAGGCTGGGCCCGTGTCTGCATCACGCGCCACGCTGCTCTTCGCCCTCGCCGGTCTCGCCGCGGCCCTCGGCCTCGCCTATTGCCAGGTGGGAAGCGTCAGCTCCGAAGCAGGAACGCGCTCCGAGCTCGAGCTCGCGGACGGCGGCATGCCGGGCCGTCTGGACGCGGCCGTGGCCTTCTATGCCTCGCGCCCGCTGCACGAACGCACGCGCCCTCCCCTACCCGTGCCCGCGGGGCTACCGGATCTCTCGGCCCGAACCTGTGGCGCCTGCCACGTCGAGATCTACCAGGAGTGGTTGGCCTCGACCCATCGGCACGCCTGGCTCGACGACGCCCAGTTTCAGGCGGAGCTCGACAAGAACCGACACGGCGCTCCCTATCGAACGCCCGAGGGCGCGCGCCGAGGCGACACGAGCTGGATCTGCGTCCGCTGCCACACGCCCCTCAGCGACCAGCAGCCCGAGCTGGTGGTGGGCCTCCACGACGAGCGCGTCGACCGCCCGCGCTACGCCGAAAACCCACGCTACGACGCCGATCTGCAGGAAGAGGCCATCACCTGCGCCGTCTGCCACGTGCGCGACGACGGCGTGATCCTCGGACCCTACGGCGACACCAATGCGCCGCACCCCGTGGCCAAGTCGGAGAACCTGTTGAACAGTCAGGTCTGCCTCGACTGCCACCAGGCCGAAGTACGCTACGGCGACGCGGGCCTGCTCTGTGCGTTCAGCACCGGCCGCGAGTGGCAAGCGAGCACCTACGCCACCGACGGCCAGGGCTGCCCGAGCTGCCACATGCCGGAGGTCGAGCGCCCTCTGGCCACGGATCATCCGCCGCGCATGACGCGACGTCATTGGTTGGGCGGCTCGCTCATCCCCAAGCGTCCGGACCTCGAGAGTCAGGTCGCGCCTCTACGCGCGGTCTACGGCAGCGGGGTCGATGTGAGCCTCCGTCGGCAGGACGCGGCGATCGAGCTGGTGGTCACGAACACGCGGGCCGGGCACAACGTCCCCACGGGCGATCCCGAGCGCTACCTGCTCGTGAGAGCGGAAGCGCTCGACGCCCAGGGACGGGTCGTGGCCCAGACGGAGCTGCGCATCGGCACGGTCTACGACTGGACGCCTCCGCCGCACCTGGTGTCGGACAACCGCGTCGCGCCGGGTCAGGAGCGGGTCGCCTCGTTGGGAGCCGCCCGGGGCGCCGTGGAAGTGCGCGTCCTGGGCGACAAGTTCCGCATCGGCCAGGAGGCCTTCGACTACCACGACCTCGCAGGGCGATATGTGGCGGGCCGCGGCTTCCACCGCTCGACGTGGTCGGTGAGTGGCTCCGAGTTGGTGGAGACCTCCCTCGTGGACGACCTCCATCCCGCGTCCACGCAGGCAGCGGATGCGGGGCTGCGACCCGGGCCCAGCGATTCCCCGGCCAGTGATTCTCCAGCGGACGGCTCGGGGAACGACGCGCGGCCACACGGCGCGCCCTGACGCGCGGCGGGACGCGGCGAAACGCGACGGGACGCCCTGAACGAAAGACGCCCCAGTTGGGATAGGCGCGCGAGGAAATCCCAAGGGTCATCTCCCACACCACCCGGCATGCGGGTCCGCACCGGCGTTCCCTCGCCCTTGCGCTTCGCTTCCCTTGCGGTGGCCTGCTTGGGGGAGGACTTGCACCTCCAAGCCAGCGCCCATGCCGGGCGCACAACGAAAGAAGCCCCGTCGATATCGACGGGGCCTCTTCGGTCTAGTGACTCAGCGAACCGTGCTGTTACCAGCGACGACCGCCGCCGCCACCGCCGCCGCCACCACGGCCGCCGCCACCGCCGCCGCCGCCGCCGCGACGATCCTGGGCTTCGTTCACGGTGAGGCGCCGACCGTCCAACTCGTTGTCGTTCATCTCCTCGACCGCGCGATCAGCCGCCGCATCGTCCGAAAAGGTGACGAACCCGAATCCGCGGCTGCGGCCCGTGTCACGGTCGGTGATGACCTTGGCCTCGGCGACCTCTCCGAACGGCTCGAAAGCGTTACGGAGTCCGTCATCACTCGTGGCCCAGGCAAGGCCACCCACAAAAAGCTTCTTCGACATGTCTTTCTCTATCCTTGGGCACTCACACGAGGCCCATCCGTCGGATCGTACGGAATCCCGATTTGCCGGTGCAGCCAGTAGGGCTGCGTCTTTCCATGCCGGCAGGGGTACGACCCTCGTCACACCAGCCCATAGCCTCAACTACAGACTGAGATCGCCTCAATGAAGACGATCTGGGCGGGATGTAGCAGAGGATTCACGCCGGGTCCAACCGAGCTGTGTACGAATTTTCCGGGGCCCGGGACGAAGGGTCAATCGGCTCGCGGCGCCGCTCGCCGCGCGACACGCTGGTACACCACTCGCACGCCGTCGTAGCTCAAGAGGCCCAAGAGTAAGAACCAGGGGAACCCGTGGAGCAGGAAGTCGAAGACGTCCATCGGGCCCATCCCGTGGCCGCCGCCGAGCACCCAGCGTAGCTTGCCGACGATGTGCGGCGCGGGCAGGAAGGGCGCGAGCCCGAGGGTCAGACAAGCGAAGACCAGAGGCGTGTAGCGAGCCATCAGGTGTGCTCCGAGAGAAACGCGCGCAGCTCCTCTGCCACCCGGTCGGGAACCTCCATGGCGGAGAGGTGCCCGGCGTGGGCGAGGCGTCCAAGGGTGGCGCCGGGGATGCGGCGGGCCACCGCCTCGGAGCGCATCGGTGGCGTGGCCACGTCCTGCTCTCCGACCAGCACCCGCGTGGGCACGCGCAGGGACTCGAGACCGGACAGGGGTCCACGGTCGTTGACCGCCATGATCGCCCGAATCAGCTGGGGGCGGTCGTGCTCGCGCAGATGCTCGATCAAGGCGCGCGTCAGGTCGGGGCGCGACTTCAGCGTGTCCTTGCCGAACATGATCGGCGTGACCTGCTTGGCTAGCACGTCGGTGAAGCCCAGGCGTCGATAGACGGTCGACAGGCCTTTGTACTTGAGACGATTGACGCGCGTCTCGACGTCGGCGCTGGTGTCGAGGAGCACCATGGACCTCACGCGCTCGGGGTGACGCAGGGCGAAGCGCATGGCCGTCATGCCGCCCATGGAGAGCCCGACCAGGGAGACCTGGTCCACGCCCTCGGCGTCGAGGATGGCGAGCCAATCCTCCGCCAAGTCCTCCAGCGCGAAGGCTTCGGGAGCCGTGGACGCGCCGTGTCCACGCACCTCGACGTTGATCACGCGATAGTCGGCGAGCAGCGCCGGCAGCACGCCGTCCCACATGAAGCGGCCACAGAGCAGGCTGTGCCCAAGCAGAAGCCACGGGCCCTCGTTGCCGAGGACGTCGTAGGCGATCTTCGCTCCGTCGCGGGTGATGAATGGCATGTGGGGACGCTAGCGGATTGGTCGCGCGAGGCGAGTCGGCGTTTCAGCGGTTCTCAGAGGCAGCGATAGAGCGAGTGGCAGAGGGCGATGGCGCGCGGCGACCGGATGTGATGGGTCATCTGATTCATCACGTAGCCGATGCCCAGGCGCGCGTCGGGATCGGCGAAGCCCAGGGTGCCGCCCGCGCCCGGATGACCGAAAGCGGCTGGGTTCGGGGAGAAGAGCTGCGTCTCCTCCTTGATGAAGCCCTGAGCGAAGCCGAGGGGCTTGCGGAGGACGCGATCGCGCTCGACCCAGGACTGTCGCTCGCGCAAGGGCGTGAGGGTCTCCGGCCGCACCACGCGCACGCCGTCGAGCTCTCCGCCCGAGGCCAGCGCCGCGTAGAGCCGAGCCAGGCCGCGCGCGTTGCCCAGGCCGTTGGCCCAGGGAAGCTCGAGGCCGTGCACCCGGGGCGAGTTGAAGTTCTGAAGGCCGCGCAGGCCGAGGTCGCCGGGATGGGCGAAGGCACGCCGCGCGTCGCTGTGCTTGTTGAAAGCCTGCCGGTAGACGCGTCCGTCGAGGCCGCGACTGAAGAGCAGCTTGGGCAGACCCTGGGTCAGGCGCTCGAGGGCTGGCGCGGGCACCATGCGGGCGACGCGCGGCTCGAGCGCGGCGGGCAGCCCGAGGTGGACCTCGGCGCCCAGCGGACCGAAGACCTCGCGCGCCAGGAACACGCCCAGGGACTCGCCCATGGCGCGTCGAAAGAGCTCGCCCGCGTAGGGCCCGAACGTCACGCCGTGGTAGCCCTGATCCGTGTCGGGGGACCACACGGGGCTCTGCGCCTCCATGGCCTCGCGCACGCGCTCCGGACGCTCGTCGAAGTCCGCGAGCGCGACGGGCTTGTCGAAGCCGACGACGCCCGCGCGGTGGTTCAAGAGCGCGCGCACCGTGATCTCGCCCTTGCCGGCGCGCCCGAACTCGGGCCAGTAGCGCGTCACGGGCGCGTCGTAGTCGAGCTTGCCGCGGTCGGCGGCGACCAAGAGACCCGTGGCCGCCAGGCCCTTGGTGGCGGAGAAGAGCGTCGAGATCGTGTCCGTCTGCCAGGGCGCACGTGTCGCCGGATCCGCGACCCCGGACCAGATGTCCACGACGGGCTCTCCATCGAGGATGGCGCAGAAGCTCGCGCCGAGCTCGCCTCGACGGCGGAAATTCTCAGCGAAGGTGTCGGCGACGCGGCCGAAACCGGACGCCACATGACCTCGAATGACGACGCGACCGAGCATGACGACTCCTGAAGGTCCACCCTCTAGCACAACTGCGTGCGTCGGCCGCCTTCAGAGATCCCCGAGGTCGACCTGTCGCGTGGCTCCGTCCTCGTCCCACTCGTCTTCCGGCGCGGCGAACTCGGCGGTCACACGGTCCTTGTCGACGTGATGCTGGGCCGTCGGTCCCTCGGCGTCCTCGAGATCGAGGGGGACGCGGGGGTCGCGCTCGGCGTCGGGCGCAGGAGCCTCCACCGCGTCGAATTCACCCGTGGGTGGCGCGGGCATGGTGTCGCGGCGATCCCCGGCGGGCTCGTCCTCCCAGGGCGGACCGGGTGGGGCAGGAGCGGGCTCGTCCTCCCAGGGGGAGTGCTGGGCAGGAGCGGGCTCGTGCTCCCAGGGGGAGTGCTGGGCGGCAACGGGCTCGTCTTCCCATTGGGCGGCCAGCCCAGCCCACTCGGGCGAGGTCTCCCGGAGCGCGTCTGGCTCGACGCGGCGCAGCGCTGTGTCCCACTCCGCGGGCGGATCGATGGGCGCGGGCGTCGGAGCGTGCCCTCCGCCAGGGAAGGCGCTCGGGCGAAAGTCCACCGGCATCGCGCTCGGACGAAAATCCGCCGGGGGTCCGCTCGGCCGGAAGTCCGCCGCAGGTCCAGTCGCAACCGGCGTGGCGTACACGACCTCATCGACGAAGCGTTGCGCGGGCACCGGGGTCAGCTCGCGCATGGGCGAGCGCTCGACCCGAACAGGTTGGGCGTCGGTGAAATCGATCAGCGGCTCGACATCGGCATCGTGGAGTAGATCATCGTCGAGTAGATCATCGTCGAGCAGCTCGGCGTCGAGCAGCTC
>JAACVI010000583.1 GCA_009992505.1 Myxococcales bacterium | reverse complement strand
GACACCACCTGGACGTGTGACAAGACCTATGTGCTCACGGATCACATCTTCGTGACCGGCGCCTCCACCCTGACCATCGAGGCCGGCACCACCATCCTCGGCGAATCCGGCGCCGCGCTCTTGGCTGCGCAAGGCAGCCGTCTGGTCGCCGTCGGAACGGCCGACGCGCCCATCGTCTTCACGTCGGCCAACCCCGTCGGCGCGCGCGCCACCGGCGACTGGGCTGGCGTGGCCTTGATCGGCAACTCCACCATCAACAAGGGCTCCTGCGTCGGCGACGGCGACCCTGCGACCGAGGCGTGCGACGCGCCCGGCTACCTCCAAGGTCACATCGAGGGCATCGACGTCACGGACCTCCGCGGTTCGTTTGGCGGCACGGACGAAGCCAGCGACTGTGGTCACCTCGAGTACGTGCGCATCGAATTCGCCGGCGCGGAGCTCAGCCCCAACAACGAGCTCAACGGCCTCACGGTCGCCGCCTGCGGATCGGGCACGACGCTCCGCTACCTGCAGGTCCACCGCGGCAAGGACGACGCCATCGAGTTCTTCGGTGGCACGGCCTCCATGGACCACATCGTCACCTCGGGCTCCACCGACGACAACCTGGACTGCGACCTCGGCTGGCGCGGTAACGTGCAGTTCATGGTCATCCACCAGTTCGCCGGCATCGGCGACAACGGCATCGAGTGCGACAACGCCACGCCCGACATGGACAGCCAGCCGCGCACGCACGGTGAGCTGTGGAACTTCACCATGATCGGCACCCCCGACACGCGCGGCATGGTCCTGCGTGAAGGCGTCAGCGACAACATGCACAACTTCATCATCCAGGACTTCGGCGCCGAAGCCTTCGACGTGCGCGACACGGCCAGCGTGGCCAACTGGCCCGCCACGCTCGCCATCGAGAACAGCGTGTTCTGGAACAACGGACCCTCCGCCACCGAGACCGGCGCGGACGACGACGACGGTGGCTTCGACGAATCGGCCATGGCCATGGACGCAGCGCGCGTGAACTCCTTCAGCGTCGACCCCATGCTCGGCTCCTCCTCGATCACCTCGCCCGACTACATGCCGGGCGCGAGCGCCACGGATCTCGCGGGTGCCACACCGCCCGCGGGCTTCGACACCGGCGCCACCTACGTGGGCGCGGTCGAGCCCGGCGGCACGAACTGGACGACCGGCTGGACGGCCTTCCCCGAGAACTGATCCCCCGATGTCCTCCCGCTTCGGCCGGTGGACTGCATCTCGATCCAGACGGGCGTCCCACTCATGGGGCGCCCGTCGTCCTGTTCGGGGTCCAACGTGGCTCACGTCGGCGACCACGGAGGACCAGACCGCTCTGTAGGGCGCTGCGCCGGCGCGCTGCTCGTGAGCATGCACATATTGCGCGAGCGCAAGGCTGGCATTGGGGCCGCGCACATATCCCCATTGTGGACTATCGGGGATCAACCAAATTGCCCTAGGCTACCGAATGAACGC
>JAACVI010000004.1 GCA_009992505.1 Myxococcales bacterium | reverse complement strand
AAACCGCACGCACGGTTCGAACGGGGGCTCCCTACCCAGACGGCCTCGTGCTGTCGCATGCCCGGCTGGGTAGGGGGTCTACCAGTGCTCTTTCGTCTCCATCCATCGATCGTCCTCGCAACGATCGGACTCCTGGCGCTCACGGGTTGTGAGGACGGGGCTCCCCACGCGCGACACGAGCTACGCACCGTGGACATCCCACACGTGAAGGAGATCGTGCGCGACGACATCCATCGGCATGTTCAAGGCGTGGAGCAGGCGGCCACACGCATCGGGCGTGGCTTCGCCGTCGAGGACCCGGTCGCTCGCGAGCGTCAGATGCGACGCGCCATGCATCTGCTTCAGGAGCCGCCGCACGGCGTTCCAGAGTTCATCAGCTCACCCATGAGTTTTCTGTGCGCGGTGTCGCCGGACGGCCACGTGTTGGCGCGGGACATCGAGCCCGACACCATGAAGGGCACGGACTTCGGTGGGCGCTATCCGGTCGTCCACGCCGCTTTGACCGAGGGTCGATCGGGGCACGCGATGGCGGAGTTTCCATCGCTCGAAGAGGGAGGAGAGCCCAGCTTCTCCATGATCTTCGTCGCCCCCGTACGTCTTCACGACGAGATCGTCGGTGCCATCGTGGCGGGCATTCCGCTCTGGCGCTGGGCGCAACGGCTCAGCGGACAGCTGCGCGTGGAGCACGCATCCGAGCTGCCAAACGGCCTCGTGCTCTGGGTCTACCTGACCAAGGGCGACCGGCTCTTCTTCTTCGACAGCTCCCCCGAGCTGGATCAGGTCGTGCCCGATGAGGCGAGTCGCCGCGCCGGGCTCGCCACGAGTCCCGGTGGCTACACGGGGGAGCTTCAGCTCTACGGTCGCTGGTATGGCTACGGCTACATCCCCATGCCGAGCATCGCCGACGACGTCGGCATGATGCTCTTCCGTGCCGATCCCGATTCCTAAGATTCCGTCACGTCGAGGCGTGCCTGATCGAGCAGCGTCAGCGCTCGCGCCGGCGTCACCTCGAGCTTCCAGGGCCCGAGCAGGGTCGGCTCCGAGACCAGCTCGGCCACGTCGCGCAGGAACTCCCTGCGCGGCCGATCCACCGCGCCGAAGCGCGCCAGGTGATCCGTGCGCACCTGGCAGTCCACGAGCGGATGCCCCCAGCGCACGAGCTGTGCGAGCAGCGTGCTGAAGGCGACCTTCGAGGCGTCGGCCTCGCGCGCGAACATGGACTCGCCGAAGAAGATCCGGCCCATCGAGACGCCGTACAGGCCACCCACGAGCTCCGCGCCGCGCCAGGCTTCGATGCTGTGGGCGTAGCCGAGGCGGTGAAGCTCGGTGTAGCCCTCGCGCAGCGCGTTCGTGATCCACGTGCCCTGCTGGCCCGGTCGCGACAGCTCGCTGCAGGCGGCGATGACCTGATCGAAGGCCGTGTCCGCGCGGATCTCGAGTTCGGTCTGGCGCAGTCGTTTGCGCAAGCTCCGTGCAAGATGCGCGCGGCTCGGCTCGAGCACGAAGCGCGGCTCGGGGCTGAACCAGAGCAGGGGATAGCCCGGCGAGGGCCAGGGGAAGATGCCCTGGCTGTAGGCCAGTACGATGCGCTCGGGGGAGAGGTCACCGCCGTAGGCGACGAGCCCGTCGGCACCCGCGCTCTCCGCGGGCGGGAAGACGAGGGCGCGACTCAGCAGCGCCGGCCTCAAGCCTTGGACCGCCTCGGGAAAGCGAGCACGATCTCGTCGTCCTTGACGGTCACCTTCACGGTCGCGCCACCCGACAGGCCATCGAACACCAACGCGCGCGCGAGCGGCTTCTTCAGCTTCTGCTCCACGAGTCGGGCCATGGGTCGCGCACCGAACTTCGGGTCGTAGCCGTGCTCGGCGAACCAGGCGCGGGCCGACGGCGTGAGCACGAGCTTCACCGCGCTCTCCGCGAGCTTGTCGGCCAGGAGCTGGACCTCCTTGTCGACCACCTGCCGGATGACCTCGCGCGAGAGGCTGTGGAAAGCGACGACGGCGTCGAGGCGGTTGCGGAACTCGGGCGTGAAGGTGCGCTCGAGGGCGGCCTTCGTCCGACTCTCGGCCATGGACTGGGCCTGCTCGCCCGCGCCCGAGTCGAAGCCCATGACGCGCGCCGAGGCCTCGAAGGCGCCGGCGTTGGTCGTCATCACCAACACCACATGGCGGAAGTCGGCCTCGCGGCCGTTGTTGTCCGTGAGCTTGGCCCGGTCCATCACCTGCAAGAGCACGTTGAAGAGATCGGGGTGGGCCTTCTCGATCTCATCGAGCACGACCACGCAGTGCGGATGCTTGCGCACGGCGTCCGTGAGTAGGCCGCCCTGATCGAAGCCCACGTAGCCGGGAGGCGCACCGATCAGGCGCGACACGCTGTGGCGCTCGGAGTACTCGCTCATGTCGAAGCGGATGAGCTCCACGCCCATCACGCGGGCGAGTTGCTTGCTCAGCTCGGTCTTGCCCACGCCCGTGGGACCCGAGAAGAGGAAGGAGCCGATGGGCTTGTCGCCGGCGCGCAGACCGGCACGCGAGAGCGTGATGGCCGTGACCAGCGTGTCGATCGCCTCGTCCTGACCGAAGATCACGCGCCTGATCTCTGGCTCGAGCTCCTTCATGCGGTCGCGCTCGTTGGCGGTGACGCTCTCCACCGGCACCTGCGCCATGCGGCTGACGACGCGCTCGATGTCCGAGACGTCGACGCTGTGCGTGCGATCCTTCTCGGGACGCATGCGGTCGAGGGATCCGGCCTCGTCGATCACGTCGATGGCCTTGTCGGGCAGGAAGCGCTCGACCAGGTGCTGGTCCGCCAGCTTGGCCGCGGCCTCGAGCGAGGCGGGCGTGTACTTCACGCCGTGATGGGCCTCGTAGGAGGGCGCCAGGCCCTGCAGGATGAGGACGGTCTCCCCGACGCTGGGCTCACCGACCTCGATCTTCTGGAACCGGCGCGCCAACGCGCGGTCGCGCTCGATCTGCTTGAAGTCGGTCCAGGTGGTGGAGCCGATGCAGCGCAGCTTGCCGGCCGCCAGGGCGGGCTTGAGGATGTTGCTCGCGTCCATCGAGCTGCCCGTGGTGGCGCCCGCGCCGACCAAGGTGTGCAGCTCGTCGATGAAGAGGATCGCGTCCTTCGTGTCGTCGAGGCGCTTGATCACGCCCTTCAGGCGCTCCTCGAATTGGCCGCGGAACTTGGTGCCCGCGAGCACGGCGCCCATGTCGAGCGCGTAGATGCGGGCGTTCTTCAGCACATCCGGGATCTTGCCCTCGTGGATGCGCATCGCGAGGCCCTCGGCCAGGGCCGTCTTGCCCACGCCGGGCTCGCCCACGAAGACCGGGTTGTTCTTGCGGCGACGACACAGGATCTGGACCGTGCGCTCGACCTCGGCGTCGCGACCGATCAGCGGATCGATGCGGCCGGCTGCCGCCTCGGCGACGAGCTCCGTGGTGAAGGCTTCGAGCGGATCGGGGGCGGCCTCCTCTTCGATCTCCGTGAGCGCGCCTCCCTCGCCCTCCTCGAAGGCCATGGGCGATCCCTGGGAGATCGCGAGCTTCAACTCCAGCGGCGTCACGCCCTGCTGCTGAAGCAGGTAGACCGCGTGCGAGTCCGGCTCGTGGAACATCTGCACCAGCACGCCGGCGCCGTCGATGGTCTCCATCTCCGAGCTGATGGCGTGGATCGCGGCCCGTTGCAGCGCGCGCTGCACGGCGACCGTCTCCTCCGGCTCGACCGCGTCCGCATCGTCCTCGAGATCGAGGGGCTCGATGGTCTCGTCGAGGTGCTTCGCCAGCGCCTCGCGCAGCTCGCCGATGTTGGCGCCCGTGGCGCGCAGGATGCGGCGGGCGCTCTTCTCGTCGAGCAGGGCGAGCAGCAAATGCTCGAGCGTGAGGTGCTCGTGCCGCCGTGCGCGCGCCTGATCCAGCGCGGCGCGCAGCGCCTCTTGCAACTCGGTTGCGATGCGGGGACCGGCCATCAGTGTCTGCCCTTCGTCATGATTCGTCCTCCGCCGGCTCCATGCTGAGACGAAGCGGGTACTCGTTGCGGCGCGCCAGCCGCTCGACCTTGTGCATCTTCGTCTCGGCGATCTCGCGCGTGAATACACCCGCCACGCCCAATCCGTTCCGGTGGACGTGCAGCATGATGCGCGTCGCCTCGCCCTCGGAGTGGTGGAAGATGCGCTCGAGCACGTAGACCACGAATTCGCGCGTGGTGTAGTCGTCGTTGTGGATGAGCACGCTGAAGAGCCGAGGCCGCGCCGTACGCGTCCGCTCCTGCGTCTCGGTGGCGACTCCGCCGCCGCCCGTGTCGTCTTCGTCCATGGCGCCCATGAGCCGACAGTCTAACCACCGTCGGCGGTCGACGCAGCCCTCTGACGCTCGTTCACGAGATCCTCGATCTCGTAGATGCCATGCCCACGGAATATCGGCGGAATGTCGAAGGTGCCGCCCCCTCGCAGCTGGAGCACGACCACCAGGCGCTGCTCGTCCACGGCCGCCTCGA
>JAACVI010000003.1 GCA_009992505.1 Myxococcales bacterium | reverse complement strand
AGGCGGCCAGTCAGCGCCTCTCGCTGGCGCGCCTGGCCAGCTTCATCGCGGCCATCGCGCTCCTCGCCACCGGCGGCTCCCAAGGTTCCATGCTGTGGTTGGGCGCGGGCGGGCTCGTGCTCTTGGCCTTCGCCGCGCTGGTCGCGCGTCACCTGCGCCTGGTGACCGCCATCCGTCGAGCGCGCGTGCGCGCCGAGGTCCACGAGCGCCATGTGAAGCGCGCGGGGCACGGCTGGATCGACCTGCCCTCCCCTGCCTCGAGCGCGATCCCGAAGGACCACGACTACGCCTTCGATCTCGACCTGACGGGCCACGCTTCCCTGCTCTCGCGCATCGACACCACGCGCACCCTCGCGGGTGAACGCACGTTGCTGCGCTGGCTGCTCGCACCCAGCGATGTCGTGAGCCTGAAGGCGCGTCAGCGTGCGGTGGAGGAGCTCGCGCCGCGGGTGGAGCTGCGCCAGGAGCTCGAGGCCGAGGCGCGCGCCGCGGGAGGAAACGAGAAGCTCGACCCGGCGCGCTTCTTCGAGTTCCTGAAGCGCTCCCCCGCACTGCACGGCAGGCCCGCGATGATCCTCACCATCCACCTCTTGCCCCTGACGACGCTGACGCTGCTCGTCCTCGCGCGCGTGGGACTGGTCGGCTACGGGCCCTTCGCCATCAGCCTCGGTCTGAGCGCCCTGGTCGCTGTCCTGACCTCCGGCGTGGCGAGCGAGGCCTTCGACCAGGTGGCGGCGCGGCGTGGCTACGTCGAGGCTTTTGGAGGCGCGTTGAAGGTCGCGGAGAACGCAGAGTTCGAGGCGCCTCTGAACCGCGAGCTGCAGCAGCGCCTGCAGGTCGACGCGCGCCCCGCCTCGCACGCGCTCTCGCGTCTGGATCGCTGGGCCGGGCTGTCGGAGCTGAAGACCCAGTTCCCCATCCACTTCTTCGTGAACCTGGCCCTGCTCTGGGATCTCCACGTGCTCTACCACCTCGAGCGCTTCGCCGCGGACGTGGGCGAGGGCTTGCCCAACGCGCTCGAGGCGCTGGGTGAGCTCGAAGCTCTGGCCGCGCTCGCCACGCTCCGCCACGTCGACCCCGACGCGTCCATGCCCGAGCTGGTGCCGGACGGCGCGCTCGAGGCAGAGGGGCTGGCCCACCCGCTTCTGGCCGCGGGCCAGCGCGTGGCCAACGACCTGCGCTTGCCCGGACCTGGATCGACCCTGCTGGTGACGGGCTCGAACATGGCGGGCAAGAGCACGCTCCTTCGCGCTCTGGGCCTCGACCTCTGCCTGGCGCTGGCGGGCGGACCGGTCATCGCCTCGCGCATGCGCGTGCCGCCGCTTCGGCTTCGCAGCAGCATGCGCGTCACGGACTCACTGGAAGAGGGGTCGAGCTACTTCCGCGCCGAGCTCGAGAGCATGCGGCGCGTGATCGCGGAGGCGGACCAGGCGCCGCCCATCTTCTTCCTGCTCGACGAGCTTTTGCGCGGCACGAACGAGGAAGCGCGTCATCGGGGGGCGCGCGCGGTGGTGGAGCATCTGCTCGATCACGGCGCCTTCGGTCTGGTCGCGACCCATGACGTGAACCTCGCCGTGCTCGAGCAGGAGCGCCCGGGGAAGGTCGAGAATCGCCACTTCACGGACGTGGTCTTCGACGGCGAGATGCGCTTCGACTACCTGCTGCGTCCCGGCGTCGTGCGCAGCAGCAACGCGCTGCGCCTGCTGGCGGAGATCGGCGTCAGCGTGCCCGGCGCCCCCGAGCCGAGCGAGCCCCCGGAAGAGAGCGCGCATGCGTGAGGCGCGCCACTACCTCTCGGGGTTGGTGAACCTGGCGTCGGTGGAGGACCCTGCGGATCAGCGCGCCCTCTTCCGCCAATCCTTCGCCACCCTGGCGGCGCAGGTGGAGAACCATCGCCGCTCCGTGCCGCTCGAAGGCTTCGATCCTGACGCGCTCGAGGCCTCCGCACGCGCGGCGCTGAAGGCGGGCCTGCTCGACGACCTGGGTTGGCTCTCCGACTCCTCCGCCGCGGTGGCGCTGTATGAGCTCGCCGCGGCGCTGCCCGTGGGCACGGTGAAGCGCGAGCTCGGCCGCCGCGTCCTGCGCTGGCTGCGAGGTGGAAACGCCGCGACCTTCGTCGCCCTCGCCACCCAGCTCGCGCTCGGCTCCAAGCACGCTCTGGACGGACGGCGCCTGCGCGCGCGAGTGGCGCTAGCGCTCGATCTTCCTCTTGGCGCCGGCGTTCGAGCCGATGGCTTGGCGTTGGCGTTGATCTCGCGTCGAGACCTCTCGCGCGAGTGGCTCACTTTGCCGTCCACGGGCTCCCTGCCCGCACGGCGCCTGGCGGCGCGCCTGCTCGAACGCGCCGCGCGCGAGGCGGCTCAACGCGCGGCCGAGGGCGACGACAGCGGGCTGCGCGTCTTCTCGACCCTGAGCGTGAAGAACGCCTACGCGCGCCTGCTCGCCGATCGCGAGTCTCTGGTGTGGCGCCACGTGGCCGTCGCCCGTGGCTTGCTCTGCCTGGCCATGCCGGAGATGGATCGCGAGATCCACACGCACCTCAAACCGTCCGGGGGCATCACCGAGTGGCGACGCGCCGCGGCCTCCCTCGCCGCGAGCATCGCCGTGCGTCCCCAGGGCGCGCGACAGGCCTGCGAGCAGCTGCTCGAGTCGGAGGTCTTCGCGCAGGACCGGGGCGTGGCGGCGGCGATGGTGTTGGGCCTACCGCGCGCCGCGGACGCAGAACCGGCGGCGGTCACGGAGCTGCTCGAAGCCTTGGTCCGTCGCGGCGGCATCGACGCCATCGAGGCCCTGGTGGATCTGCGCCGCGAGGGCGTGGGCGCCGAGGTGGCCGCGTGGGCCGCGCGTCTGGCGTCGGCGCGCCTGCGCGAGGAGCTGGGTCAGGAGCGCGGAGGCGACGACGGCAAGGTCGCCTTGATGCAGTGCCTGGCGGACGAGCTGCAAGACGCGGACGAACGCAAAGTACGCACCTTGCGCGAGGAGCTGCTGATCGCGCTCACGCGCTTCGTGGACGAGGGCCCCGAGGCCGCCTACGAGTCCGCGGTGGAGGTGATCGAGGAGGCCTTGAAGCGCGTCGACCTGCTCGAGAGCGTCACGCACGACGAGGAGCACGGCCGGCAGTACGCCTTCCGCGCGCTGCGGGAGCTCGACCTCGCCGTGCTCGAGACAGACACGCTCGAGAGCCTGCTCGCGCTGGGCGGAGACGAACGCGATCAGCGCCTGGGCGACCTCTTCCAGCGCCTCACGCAGTGGCTCGTGCTCTACGAAGGCGATCCGATCGAGGAGCCCGGCGAGGTCGAGCACTTCACGCTGCGTCTGCGTCGCCTGCGCACGCTCCTGCACCTGGTGGACGCCGATGGACCCAACGTCGAGGAGCGCTCGGAGCTCTTGCGTAGTCGACGCCTGCTGACCGCGCGCGTGCTCTACAACCGCGCCACCAAGGACGCGCGCACGCCCCTGCGCCGCGCCCTGTGCGCTGCGGCTTCACGCGCCGGAGACGCCCTCGTGCGCGAGGATCTGGCCGAGGTCTCGGACGTGGTCTTGAGCGTCGGCGCGCACCTCGACGCGCAGGTGGATCTGACGACCATGGCGGAGGCCTCCATGGTGCCGGAGATCGACGCCGCGCTCTGCGCCTACGCCCGACTCGCGGAGGTGACGGCCAACGCCGAGCCGTCCGGCGGTGGGCTCAGGCTGGCCCTCGACGGTCTGCTCGACCTGGCCAACGAGCTGCCCATCGCGAGCTCGCCACGGGTCGAAGCGCTGCGCTCGGGCCTGCTCGACTTCGCGCGCGCGCTCGAGAACGTCGCCTGCTCGGGCTCCCTGGCAGAGCTCAGTGAACGCGCCGGGGAGACGCCCCTCGACACCTTCGCCTCGGCCATCCACGCCCTGGCGCAGCTCGTCCTTGGCGCCCGACGACGCCTGGGCGAGCGCATGCGCGACGAAGAGACGGAATCCCCCGCGGCCGTGCGCTACCTCGAGGTGTGTCTGGAACGTGCGCGCTCTGGCTCTCGCGAGGCCCTGGACGACGCCGTCGAGGCGGCCAAGGTGGCGGTCGCGCGGGATCTGCCCCACGCCATCTCGAACGTGGCGGCGCTGACCTTCGAGCGCCTGCGCGACCTGCCCGACGACGCGCCGCGACGCACGTACACGAGCTTCCTGCCCGCGCCGCCCAAAGAAGCGCCCTTGCCTCCTTGGATGCCCCCGAGTCGCACCCTCGGTGGCTTCCGCGTGCTACGCGCCATCGGATCGGGCGCGGTGGGTTCCGTGTTCGTGGCCGAGCGCGCGGAGGAACGCGACGCGTTCGGCGCCGAGCGCGTGGCGCTGAAGGTGCCGGACTACAGCGGCGCCGCGGCGCGCACGCTCTCGGAGGAGGAGTTCCTCGACCTCTTCCGTCAGGAGGCGGGAGCGCTCCTGGCCGTGCCGCGCGACGCACACCTCGCGTCCTTCATCACCTTCGACGCCGGCGCGCGCCCCAAGCCCATTCTGGTGA
>JAACVI010000582.1 GCA_009992505.1 Myxococcales bacterium | reverse complement strand
GGGGAAGGCCCCGGCTTCGACGACTGCGTGAAGCAGCGCGTGCCCGCGCCAGGCCTGCCCTACGGCATCACGGTCGACTTCAACCAGCGCGTCTGGCTCGGTGGCGCGGACATCATGCGCTACACGCCCACGGCCGCGCCGGGTTCGCGTTGGGCCACCTCGGGGCTGCCCTATGGTGGCCTGGCCGTTCACGGCATCACGGCGGACGCCGAGGGTTGGGTCTGGGGCGCCGCGCAGGGCAACGGCATCATCCGCGTCGAGGCGGACAATCCGACGCATTGGCTCGCCGTGCCCGGAACGACCGGCTTCGACAACAAGGGCATGGCGGTCGACGCCGAAGGCAAGATCTGGTGCATCCGTCACACGGTCGCGGCGACGGTGGTCACGCCCGGCGCCACCATCGACTCGAACGTCATCGACACCACGGCCGCACCGTTCCCCGCGGGGGTTGGCATTCGCTACACCTACTCCGACATGACGGGCTTGCAGCTACGCCTCGCCACCAACCCGCGGGGCTACTACCGCCACATCTACGAAGGCTGCGCGACCGGCGTGACCGAGTGGGGCGACGTGCGCTGGGACGCGGACATCCCCACCGGCACCAGCGTGCTGCTGCGGGTGAAGACGGCCGACACGCGCGCCGATCTCGACGCCGCCGACTGGCTGCTCGTCGCGACCGCGCCGCCGGACGCGTCTCCCGCCAACATCGACTCCGTGCTCACCGCAGCCGGCGTCACCCCGGGCCGCTTCCTGATGCTGGAGATCGTGCTGCGCGCCGAGCGCACCAGCGCCACCGAAGTGATCACACCTGTCGTGCGGTCGTCGGGGGTTACGCACTCTTGCCCCCCCGATTTCGGCTGAGTTTCTGGAAGGGGCTGGCCGCAGCCCCTTCCCCCCGTCGCGGGCGCCCGCGCCGGGGCCCCCCTTCCCGCCGCCACTCGGCCTGCGGCCGACGTTCCGAGCGGGGCCCTAGACCCACTCGGCCTCCTCGCGGCTGCGCGTGGGCATGGATCGGAGTCGGTGCGGGCGCGCTCGCGTCTGCACCCACAGCGGTGACATGGGCGCGCTCGCTGCTCGACCGCGTCTGAACCCGCAGGATGCGTTGGTGTGAGCGCGGGCTCGCCGCTCATCGACCCGCAGGACGCGTTGGTGTGAGCGCGGGCTCGCCGCTCATCGACCCGCAGCGGTGATCGGCGACGTGGGCCGTGTCGCCCCCTCTCGCAGTGGGGGGCCAGCGCTTGCGCGGACCCGCGAGCGTTTGGGACTGGCGACGCGCTCGGCCTCCTCGCGGCTGAGCGTGGGCATGGATCGGAGTCGGTGCGGGAGCGACCGCGTCTGCACCCACAGCGGTGACATGGGCGCGCTCGCTGCTCGACCGCGTCTGAACGCGCAGGAAGCGTTGGTGTGAGCGCGGGCTCGCCGCTCATC
>JAACVI010000123.1 GCA_009992505.1 Myxococcales bacterium | reverse complement strand
GAAGTCCACGAGGACGTCGATCGGCGACCCATCGGCAACAATGACGATCAGGCTTCGACCGGGAAGGCGAGCATGTCCCGACATGAAGCCCCCGCGCACCACACCGCGAACCCCTGACGCCCGCATGGCTGACCCAGTCCTGGGTCACACGCCTCGAAGACTCTGCCACAGATCGAACAGGGCGTGACTTGGTTGAACACAGCGTGGGTTAAAAGCGAAACCCCGCTTCGTTTCCGAAGCGGGGTTTCATAGACCCGGCGGCGTCCTACTCTCCCACAGGGCTGCCCCTGCAGTACCATCGGCTCTGGAGGGCTTGACTTCCGAGTTCGGGATGGGATCGGGTATGGCCCCTCCGATATAGCCACCGGAGAAATTTACGAAGCGACGTCTTTATTTGCTCGAGCGACTCGCGCTCGGCGTCTGCATTTGTTCAGGTCAGACGCGGTACTCAAAGTACCCATTCTTGCGTCCAACCCTGACCTCAAACCATTTCGAACCGCACCTTAGAAATAGGTCAAGCCTCACGGCCTATTAGTACCGGTCAGCTCCGCGTGTTGCCACGCTTCCACATCCGGCCTATTACCTTGTAGTCTTCAAGGGGCCTTTAGGGACCTAATGGTCCGGGATACCTCATCTTGAGGCCGGCTTCCCGCTTAGATGCTTTCAGCGGTTATCCGTTCCGTACATAGCTACCCGGCTATGCCTCTGGCGAGACAACCGGAACACTAGAGGTACGTCCAACCAGGTCCTCTCGTACTATGGTTAGATCCTCTCAAGTATCCTGCGCCCACGGCAGATAGGGACCGAACTGTCTCACGACGTTCTAAACCCAGCTCGCGTACCGCTTTAATTGGCGAACAGCCAAACCCTTGGGACCTGCTCCAGCCCCAGGATGCGATGAGCCGACATCGAGGTGCCAAACCGCGCCGCCGATATGAACTCTCAGGCGCGATCAGCCTGTTATCCCCGGAGTACCTTTTATCCGTTGAGCGATGACCCTTCCATTCAGAGCCACCGGATCACTAAGACCTGCTTTCGCACCTGCTCGACCTGTCGGTCTCACAGTCAAGCTCCCTTATGCCTTTGCACTCTACGGCTGGTTTCCAATCAGCCTGAGGGAACCTTCGCGCGCCTCCGTTACTTTTTAGGAGGCGACCGCCCCAGTCAAACTGCCCACCAGACAGTGTCCCCGACCCGGATAACGGGCCTAGGTTAGAAGCTCAGAACAGCCAGGGTGGTATTTCAAGGACGACTCCACCGAGACCAGAATCCCGGCTTCACAGCCTCCCACCTATCCTACGCAGACTGTCCCGAACTTCACTGCCAAGTTGCAGTGAAGGTTCACGGGGTCTTTCCGTCTTGCCGCGGGTAGAGGGTATCTTCACCCCCAATACAATTTCGCTGGGTCACTGGCCGAGACAGTAGGGATGTCGTTACGCCATTCGTGCAGGTCGGAACTTACCCGACAAGGAATTTCGCTACCTTAGGACCGTTATAGTTACGGCCGCCGTTTACTGGGGCTTCGGTTCGCTGCTTCGCTCTTGCGAGCTGACAACTCCCCTTAACCTTCCAGCACCGGGCAGGCGTCAGACCCTATACGTCATCTTACGATTTCGCAGAGTCCTGTGTTTTTAGTAAACAGTCGCAACCCTCATTTCTCTGCAACCCCCTTCTGCTCGAGGACGCGAAGTCCTCTCACATACGTGGGGGCACACCTTCTCCCGAAGTTACGGTGCAATTTTGCCGAATTCCTTAGCCAATGTTCTCCCACGCGCCTTGGGATATTCACCCCGCCCACCTGAGTCGGTTTGCGGTACGGACACCAAAGATACTCCCCGCGCAGCTTTTCTCGGAAGCATGGGATAACCGAGTTCCGGAGCCGAAGCTCCGCCTCATCACGTCTCGGAGTAGTGACCCCGCGTTTGTCCCTATTGGGTCCTACGGGGTCCTCCTACACGCTTGAACTGGCACTACCAAATCACCAGCTCGGCTTACCCTTCTCCGTCCCTGCTCGGTTCAACGTATTCCTCAGTGGTGCAGGAATATTAACCTGCTTGCCATCGCCTACCCCTTTCGGGCTTGGCTTAGGTTCCGACTAACCCATGGGAGGATTATCCTTCCCCAGGAAACCTTGGGCTTACGGCGACAGGATTTCTCATCCTGTTTATCGCTACTCATGCCTGCATAAGCTCTTCTCAGGCCCGGCAGTGCTCCTTACGGTACACCTTGTATCTGCCTGAGAATGCTCCGCTACCGCTCTACTAATGTAGAACCCCAAGCTTCGGTACCAGACTTTAGCCCCGTTACATTTTCGGCGCAGGCTCGCTCGACCAGTGAGCTATTACGCTTTCTTTAAAGGGTGGCTGCTTCTAAGCCAACCTCCTGGCTGTCTGAGCGCTCCCACATCCTTTCACACTTAGTCTGGATTTTGGGACCTTAGCTGTGGATCTGGGCTCTTTCCCTCTTGGCTACGGACCTTATCACCCGCAGCCTGACTCCCGGATATTTGTCACCGGCATTCGGAGTTTGATTGGGTTTGGTAATCTGGTAGGACCCCTAGCCCATTCAGTGCTCTACCTCCGGTGCAATTCATCCGAGGCTATACCTCAATATATTTCGCGGAGAACCAGCTATCTCCGAGCTTGATTAGCCTTTCACTCCGATCCACAGGTCATCCCCTGAATTTTCAACTTCAGTGGGTTCGGTCCTCCACGCGGTTTTACCCGCGCTTCAACCTGCCCATGGATAGATCGCTCGGTTTCGGGTCTACGGCGTGCCACTCAACGCTCTATTCGAACTTGGTTTCCCTACGGCTCCACCTAACGGCTTAACCTTGCGACACACCGTAACTCGCAGGCCCATGATGCAAAAGGTACGCTGTCGCACATTCCCCGAAGGGCATAGTGCTTCAACTGCTTGTAGATGCGCGGTTTCAGGTTCTATTTCACTCCCCTAACCGGGGTTCTTTTCACCTTTCCCTCACGGTACTCGTTCACTATCGGTCGTCGAGTAGTACTTAGCCTTGGAAGATGGTCCTCCCAGATTCCCACCGGGTTCCACGTGCCCTGCGGTACTCGGGTGTCACTCTAGAGATCGAATGTTTTTGCATACAGGGCTGTCACCTTCTATGGCCGGCCTTTCCAGACCGTTCGACTAACATTCGATTTTGTAACTCTATGGAGAATATAGGGCTTCTCCTGAATGATCCCACAACTCCACTCCAGCAACGCCCCTAAGCTTACACTGGAATGGTTTAGGCTGTTCTCCGTTCGCTCGCCGCTACTAAGAGAGTCTCAATTGATGTCCTTTCCTCCGGGTACTTAGATGTTTCAGTTCCCCGGGTTGGCCACCTGGTGCCTATGTATTCAGCTCCAGGTCACTGGGCATGACCCCAGTCGGTTGCCCGATTCGGATATCTTCGGATCTAAGCCAGTTAGCGGCTCCCCGAAGCTTTTCGCAGCTGTCCACGTCCTTCATCGCCTCTCGACGCCTAGGCATTCACCACGCACCCTTCATAGCTTGACCGTATCCCTAAGGCACGTTTCGATTGATTTGAGATCAGGGTTCGATTCAAGAATTGAACCTCTGACCTCTGCAGCTATAAAGGTATTTGTCGCTTCGTATTAAAATTTCAATGATGCGGAGGTGGCCTTGGCCACGCTCGTCATCTCGGTCTCATCCACCAACGAATGCTGATGAACACGACGGAATTGACGAGAAGAAGTGGAGCTGACCGGTCTCGAACCGGTGACCCCCGGCTTGCAAAGCCGGTGCTCTCCCAACTGAGCTACAGCCCCTGCTTGGAGGGTCAGCGATTCTACTCGCTGACGTCCGAGGTCGGAACCCATGTTGGTTGATGACTGCCGTCGGGCTCTTGGCCTTTCAGACAGTGGGGCACGCTAGACTCGAACTAGCGACCTCACCCTTATCAGGGGTGCGCTCTAACCACCTGAGCTAGTGCCCCTCTCGAGGGGACGGATGCTCCGCATGTTTCAAGGAACAATTCTCGAGGAGACGACCTCGTGATGTCCAAGTTGCCTAGGACACCTCGAGGGCCCGGAGCCCTGAAAACCGAACCGGAACCCAGATGACACGAGTTTGACCGAGCTCCCTCCATCGAAATGGAGAGGACGCTCCTTAGAAAGGAGGTGATCCAGCCGCAGGTTCCCCTACGGCTACCTTGTTACGACTTCACCCCAGTTACCAAGCACTCCTTGGGGGCTTGCCTCCCTTGCGGGTTAGCATGGCCACTTCTGGAGCACTCGACTCCCATGGTGTGACGGGCGGTGTGTACAAGGCCCGGGAACGTATTCACCGTTGCCTGCTGATCAACGATTACTAGCGATTCCGCCTTCATGCAGTCGAGTTGCAGACTGCAATCCGTACTGAGGCCGGCTTTTTGCGATTGGCTCTCCCTCGCGGGTTCGCTGCGCTCTGTACCGACCATTGTAGCACGTGTGTAGCCCCGGACATAAGGGCCATGAGGACTTGACGTCATCCCCACCTTCCTCCGGCTTGACGCCGGCAGTCTCCTTAGAGTCCCCAGCCGAACTGATGGTAACTAAGGATAGGGGTTGCGCTCGTTGCGGGACTTAACCCAACATCTCACGACACGAGCTGACGACAGCCATGCAGCACCTGGACCAAGGTTCTCTTGCGAGCACTCCCACGTTTCTGCGGGATTCCTTGTTTTTCTAGCCCGGGTAAGGTTCTGCGCGTTGCGTCGAATTAAACCACATGCTCCACCGCTTGTGCGGGCCCCCGTCAATTCCTTTGAGTTTTAGCCTTGCGGCCGTACTCCCCAGGCGGAGTGCTTAATGCGTTAACTTCGGCACTGCAGGGGTCAATACCCGCAGCACCTAGCACTCATCGTTTACGGCGTGGACTACCAGGGTATCTAATCCTGTTTGCTCCCCACGCTTTCGCGTCTCAGCGTCAGTTGGTGTCCAGGAAGCCGCCTTCGCCGCTGGTGTTCCTCCCGATATCTACGAATTTCACCTCTACACCGGGAATTCCGCTTCCCTCTCCACCACTCAAGACTCGAAGTTTCGAATGCAGTTCCTGGGTTGAGCCCAGGGCTTTCACAATCGACTTGCGAGTCCGCCTACACGCGCTTTACGCCCAGTAATTCCGAGCAACGTTTGCACCCTCTGTCTTACCGCGGCTGCTGGCACAGAGTTAGCCGGTGCTTGCTAAGGAGGTACCGTCAAGACTCCACCCTATTCGAATGGAGCGTTTTCGTCCCTCCCCACAGAGCTTTACAACCCGAAGGCCTTCATCACTCACGCGGCGTGGCTGGGTCAGGCTTGCGCCCATTGCCCAATATTCCTCACTGCTGCCTCCCGTGGGAGTCTGGCCCGTGTTCCAGTGCCAGTGTGGCTGATCATCCTCTCAGACCAGCTACCCGTCTTAGCCTTGGTGAGCTATTACCTCACCAACTAGCTGATGGGACGCAGGTTCATCCTTCGGTGGTAGCTTCCAAGGAGAGGCCACCTTTCACCACTGCGACCGAGGTCACTGTGGTCTTATGCGGTATTAGCCTCCTTTTCAGGAGGTTGTCCCCCGCCAAAGGGTAGATTGCCTACGTGTTACTCACCCGTGCGCCACTTTACTCAGGACCGAAGTCCCTTTCTCGTTCGACTTGCATGTGTTAAGCCCGCCGCTAACGTTCGCTCTGAGCCAGGATCAAACTCTCCAGTTAAAACTGGTGAGCATCCCTTGCCGTTCTGCTGCGCTTCCCCTCGGATTTTTAGCCCCGGGAGGTCCTTCAACAGATGGCTCGAGCATTCTGCTCTACTATTTGGATACGGTACCCACCGTTATTCTTGCGAAGAACGTATGGGACCCGTGCATCTATTAGTGGGTTCCGATTCAGTTTTCAAGGACCCGAGCGGTTCCCTTCGTCCGGTTGGGAGCGAAGGGATCGGGACCGTAGTCCGTGGTGAAGTCGGCGTCAAGGCTTTCTTCACACCCCCTTGCCTTTTTTGGCAGCCAGTCGTTCTGGCGAGCCTCGAGAGGCGGTGGGGGTACCGTTCAGCTGCTCCGCGTCGGCGCCTTCTCAAATCTGAGGAGGTCTCGAAGGGCTGCGCAATGTAACGCTTGCGGCTGGACGGTCAAGTTCTTTTTTCAAGCTCCCGGGGGCGTTTCAGCCGAAGCCGCTACGGCCGGGTCGCGATAACTAGCATGCACCTTGGGGGTGTCAACGCGGATCATGCGATTTGGGTGGGGGCTGCGATAATGCGCCAGAAGGAGCGTATCGAGGGCCGATATGCGGCCAGAATGATCTCATCCATGCCCTTGGTTGGGGGGGGTGCGCGAGGGCCTCAGGGGCAGAACCCAGAGTTTCGCGCCGGTCTCGAGCTGAAGACGGTCACGTTGGGCTCGCGGGAGGGCGACGACGCCTCCCTGCGAGGGCTCGATGGCGCAGGAGAAGGCGCGGAAATACGGCGCCATGTCGCTCTCGATGCCCACCAGATGGGGCACGAGGCTCCCAGGGGCGTCCTCGGGGGCGTCTGAGCTGCCCAGGTGAACGGCGTGGGCGGCGCGCAGCAGGCTGATCTTCTCGATGGGGGCCACGAAATGGGGGCCCCCGTCGAAGGGATCGACGCGGTTCACGTACTCGAAGCCGATCCGCCGCAGCAGCTTCTCCACGCCCTTGGTCTGGGGACCGACCTCTCCGATGGCAGCCTGGGCGTCGTCGGAGAGCAGGCTCGCGTAGATGTCCCCGTCGGGAAAGAGGCCACGAATGAACTCTTTGTTGGTCTTGGAGAGGCGATCGGCCTCGCGGTAGTCCAGGCCGGTGAAACGACGCCCCACTGCTTCCCACAGGTGGCTCGTGCCGTCGTCCGCGAGGGGCGGGAGCAGCTCGGCCAGCACGTAGTTCTGGAAGTAATCGCGATGCATCGCGATCCACAGGAAGCGGACGTAGGAGATCTGCTGCCCCAGACGCTCGGGGGCGCGGCGGGCGTCGGGGTGCATCACGAGACCGCCGATCTCCGTGGGGCCATTGTAGGAGTAGCCCATGGAGAGGACGGAGTGGACGAAGTGGCGGTCGAGGCTCTGGGAGTAGCGCTCCTCCTTCTTCACATCGAAGAAAATGTAGGGCGCGTCCCGGCGACCGAGCTGTCCGAAGACGATGGAGGTGCCGATGGCGCGATCGAGCTCGAGATCGTGCAGAACGAAGACGTATTCGCGGCGTCGCGGGTCACCCTCGGTGCGGGAGAACGCGCGCTCGGAGCGCATCAAGACCGCGTCGATGGCCGTGCGTTCGTGCGGCAGGTTCACCGAGTCGAGGTAGCGCGAGAGATCGTAGAGGTCGTCTCCATCGGCCAAGGTGGCGGCGCGGATCTCGTAGCGTTCGAGCTGCATGATGTCCCTTTTCGGCCCGTGGTTCAGAAGGCCTTGCGGCTGTCGACGAGGATGGTGACGGGGCCATCGACGCTGGCGCGCACATCCATGTGTGCACGGAAGACGCCCGCTTCGACGGGCACGTGCTGAGCCAGGCGCTCGCGCAAGGTGCGGTAGAGGGTGTCGGCCCGTTCGGGCTCCGCGGCCTCGGTGAAGGAGGGTCTGCGGCCTCGGCGCACGTCACCGAAGAGGGTGAACTGCGAGATCAGGAGCACCGAGCCTCCGACGTCGACGACGTGGTGCTGCATGCGCTCGTGTTCGTCCTCGAACACTCGGAGGCCGAGGATCTTCTTCTCCAGATAAGCCAGATCGGCTTCGCCATCCTCGCGCGCCACGCCCAGATAGACGAGCAGTCCCTTAGCGATGACGCCGACCTCTTGCTCGGCCACGTGGACCGAAGCCTGGGAGACGCGTTGGATGACAGCCCGCACCCCAAGGCGCTACCACGGCGCCCGAGGGTGACGTCAAGCGCCGTCTGCCGGGCCTGGCGGCGGAGCGGAGGTGGCATGAGGCGGGTGGACCGGGACGGCGGGCGAGCCGTGCGCTGGCGTTCGAGGCGTAGGGGGATCCGGTTGCACGGGGCGCGGCCTCACGGGTAGTCAGTGGGGGTGGCGCTGATGGTGGTCGGACTCACGGGCGGGATCGGGTGCGGCAAGAGCACGGTGGCGGGCTTCTTCTCGGAGCTCGGCGTGCCCATCGTCGACGCGGACGAGCTGGCGCGTGAGGTCGTGGCACCGGGGACTCCAGGTCTGGCGGAGATCGTGGCGCGCTTCGGGCCCGAGGTGCTCGGCGCGCACGGAGCGCTCGATCGCGCCGCGTTGGGCCAGATCGTCTTCGCCGACACGGGCGCGCGGCGGGCCCTCGAGGCCATCACCCATCCGCGCATCGCCCTCCTCGGGCAGCAACGCATGGCCGAGCTCGCGCGCACGGAAGCAGCCTATGCACTGTACGAGGCGGCGCTCCTGGTCGAGAACGGGCTCGCGCGTGCCTTCGCTGCTCTGGTGGTGGTCGCGACCTCACGGACGACGCAGCTCGCGCGGCTGATGGCACGCGATGGCCTCGACGCGGCGGCCGCCGAGAGCCGCCTGAACGCGCAGCTCCCGATCGAGGAGAAGATCGCCGTGGCCGATTTCGTGATACAGAACGATGGGGATCGCGAGCAGACTCGGGGTGAAGTCTCCCTCGTCCACGAGGCTCTCTTGCGGAGGTTTGCGTTGGAATCCGGAGGAAAGAAGCCATGAGCACTCCCCGCGTCGCGCTGGTCACCGGCCTGCCCACGAGTTTCCTCGCCACGCGCGTCGTCCGGCGCCTGCTCGAGAGCGATCCGGAGATCGAGGTGCGCTGTGTCGTGCAGGCGAAGTCGATGGCCAAGGCGCGCGCCTTCGTGCGATCCCTGGACGCCGCGCCGCACGGCTCCTCTCGCGGCGCGACCCGCAAACCCACGGGCCAGCGGGTGACGCTGATCGAAGGGGACGCGGCGTCGATCGATCTCGGCCTCTCGGGCAAGGAGTTCCGTGAGCTCGCCGAAGAGGTGACGCTGATTCACCACTGCGCGTCCGTCACCTACCTCGGAGCCCACCGCGACGTAGCGGAGGCCGCGAACGAGGGAGGCGCACGGGAGATCGTCGAGCTGGCGCTCTCGGCCAAGCACCTGAGCCGCTTGGTGCATTGGTCCACGGCGCTCGTCTCCGGTCCACGACGCGGCTACGTGCTCGAGGAAGAGCTCGAGCCGCAGAAGAATTTCCGCAACATGATCGAGGAGACGCGCTTCCGGGCGGAGGCGATCGTGCGCGAGGCCATGCCCGAGGTGCCGACGACGATCCTGCGGCCGACGACGCTGGTGGGAGACTCGCTCACGGGCGAGATCGACAGGCTCGAAGGTCCCTACCTGCTGATCCTGCTGCTGCTGAGCGCGCCGCTGGATCTGCGGCTTCCGATCCCAGGCAACGGCGAGATCCCGCTGAACCTGGTGCCGATCGACTACGTCGTGGCCGCAGGCTGTCGCATCGCCTTCGATCCGCGCTCGGCCGGGCGCTGCTTCCACATCATCGATCCGGCACCGCTCACGTCGCGGCGCGTCTTCGAGCTGATCGCCAGCGCCGCCGGACGACCCTTACCGCGAGGCTCCGTACCCACCGGGCTCGCGGCCAAGCTGCTTCGTGCCCCGGGGCTCGATCGCGTCTCGCACGTGCCGCGCGGTTTCCTCGACCAGCTCGCCACGGAGGTCGTGTACGACGATCGCGGAGCGCGGGAGCTGCTCGAGGGCTCGGGCGTGGAGTGCCCGCCCGTCGAGAGCTACGTGGGCACGATGGTGCGCTACGTGCGCGACGAGCAAGTGCGCCGGCGTTCCGCGCACGGCGACCTGGAAGCGCCGTCCAGCGCGGGCGCGTGACTAGGGCGCGGTCAGGCGTCGCGCGCCGTCTCGGCTGCGCTCCTCGGCGGGCAGTTCGTCCAGGTCGAGGCGATCCCAGCGCTGGCAGGTGACCTCGCGCTGGTGCTGGTCGAGCGCCTCGCAGTAGTTGGTGAAGAAGCAGCGGCGCACCTGCTCGCCGTGGCCTCGGCGAGTCTTCAGCAGCCAATCCGGATCGGCCAGGCTCTGGCGCGCGGCCGCGACGAAGTCGGCCTCTCCACGGTCCAGGATGGCCTCGGCCTGCCAGGGGCTGGCGATGCCACCGGCGGTGACGACGGGTGTGTCGAGGCCCGCGTCGCGCAGGGCGAGTCGAATGCGTGAGGCGAGCGGCACGTTGCGGCCGAAGCAGCCGCCCTCGATGCGCACGGTGGGCATGCACTCGTGGCCGCTCGGCCCGGTGTACGGGTAGATCGCCTCGCCGACCTTGGGCGCGCGTGCGTCTTCGAACTTGCCGCCCTTGCTGACGGAGACGAAGTCGAGGCCTGCGCGGGCGAGAGCAAGCGAGGCGCGCTCGGCGTCCTCGATGCGGCTGCCTCCTGAGATCGCTTCGTCACCGAGCAGGCGCGCACCGACCACCAGCTCGTCGCCGACACGCGCGCGCACGGCCGCGAGCACCTCGAGGGGGAGGCGGAGGCGACCGGCGTCGGAGTCGCCGTAGCCGTCGGTGCGCGTGTTCAGGCGAGAGAGGAACGACGCCATGGTGTAGGCGTGGGCGTAGTGCAGCTCGACTCCGTCGAAGCCCGCGCGTCGGGCCCGATCCGCGGCTTCGGCGAATCGGCCGGGCAGCGTGCGGGGAAGATCGCGGACCTCCGGCAGCTGGGTGTCCGTGACCCGCTCGCGATAGCCGCGCCTCAGATCTTCGAGCTGTCGCGGGCTGAGCAGCGCCTCTTCTTGGGACGGGTCGAGGGCGAGCAGGCGCTGGCGGAAGTCGTCTTCGGGAAGCTCGAGGCATTCGGGCTCCTCGAGCGCGGTCGCGGCGCGAAGACGCAGCGCCCGGTCGACGATCAGGAAGCGCAGGAAGAAGCGTTCGCGTGTGGGACGTCGCTTCAGGGCGAGGAAGTCGATCAGCTGGATCAGGAGCAGGGTCCGTCCCCCGCTCGCCTCGCGCACCTCGCGACACAGGCGACGCAGCCCAGGGAGATAGCGGTCGTGGCCGATGCGCAGCAGCGGGCCGCTGGGGACGTCGCGCACACCGGTGGCCTCCACCACGAGCACGCCGGGCCGACCCAGGGCGAAGCGGCGATACCAGGAGAGCACGGCGGGCGTGACCTCGCCCTCGAGGCTGGCGCGCCAAGGGACCATGGCCGGGATCCACGTGCGCTGCTCCGCCTGACGTGGGCCCAGGGCGCGGGGACTGAACCAGCGCATGCGGCTGGCCTCGTCAGCGTCGGGCCAGCGCTCGACGGGCAGGACACGGCCCAGACGACGAGCATCGGCGTCGGCTCGTGCGTCGCTCATGGGCCCGCCGTCAGCGACCGGCGATGGTCATGGAGGAGACCCGGAAGGTGGGCGTCGCGATGGCCGTGCGCTGGTCGAGATCGTCCGCCACGGCGTCGATGCGTTGCAGCAGATCGTCGAGGGGCAAGGAGATGGTGACCTCGTTGATCGGCCGGGTCAGCTCGCCGTCTTCGATCAGGAAACCCGCGGCCCCGCGGCTGAAGTCACCCGTGACCGCGTTGAAGCCGAAGCCCATCATCTCGGTGACGTAGAGCCCGCGACGGGTACTGCCGAGCAGATCGTCCACGCTGGAGTCGCCGCGCTGCAGGATGAAGTTGCTGGTCGAGGCGCCCACGCCGCCGCTGGCACCGCGGGACGCGCTGGCCGTGCTCTTCATCTCGAGCTTTCGCGCCGAGTAGCTGTCGAGCAGGTAGGTCTCGAGCATGCCGCCTTGGATCACGACGTTCTTGCGCGAGAGCAGGCCTTCGCCGTCGAAGGCGCGAGAGCCCGGAGCGCGCAGGATCAGCGGATCGTCCACGATGGTCACGAGGTCGGAAGCGACCCTCGTGTCCAGGCGACCGGCGAGGTAGCTGCTCTTGCGCCAGATGGCGCCGCCACCGACGCAGCTCGCCACCAGACCCAGGATCGCGCGACCGGCGTCGGGATCGAAGACCACGGGCAAGTCACAGGACTGGAGCTTGGTGGCGCCGAGCTTGCGCAGGGTGCGGCGCGCCGCCTCCTCGCCCACGGCGGCCGCGCCTTCGAGGGCGTCGAGATGCCTGCGTGCAGCCCAGTAGCTGCCCGCGCGCTTCTTGCCGTCCGCGTCCTCCGCGACCGGGCGCACCACGAGCGAGGCGTAGGTCCCGCGGCTCGTGCCCGAGAAGCCGCCCGAGGTGACCAGCACGCTCGAGCCGGCGGCGCGGGTGAAGGTGGCTCCGTCCGAGTTGGTGATGCGCGGCGAGGCGTCGAGGGCGGCGGCTTCACCCGCGGTAGCGCGCGCCAAGGCGGCCCCGGAGTCGACGTCGCTCATGCCCGAGTCGTAGAGCTTCAACTCCGCATGTTCGCGCTCGTCCGAGAGCAGCGAAGGGTCGGGCGGGCCGGCGAAGGAGTCCGCCTCGCTCAGGCGAGCGAGCTCGAGAGCGTCCTCGACCAAGCGATCGAGGCCGCGCCTCGAGAGATCGCTGGTGTAGGTGACCGCGACCTGCTGATCGATCATCACGCGCAGACCCACGGAGCGGCTGCCGGCCTCTTCGACCAGCTCGGGCTTGCGCATGCGCACCTTCGCCGAGAGGTGGGAGCCCTGTCGCGCCGTCGCCTCCGCCACGTCCGCGCCCATCTGGCGCGCGCGCTCGACGACACGGGTGGCGCGGTCGAGCAGTTCGTCCTCGGGCGCGCTCATGACGCGCTCCCAATCTGCGTGCCACCGACCGTGACCTTGGCGATCTTCACGGTGGGACATCCGACGCCGACGGGCACGGATTGTCCATCCTTGCCGCAGGTCCAGATGCCATCGGAGATGGCCATGTCGTTACCCAACATGACCACCTCGCGCATCACATCGGGACCGTTGCCGATCAGGTTCACGCCCTTGAGCGGCGCGGTCAGCTTGCCGTCCTCGATCAAATAACCCTCCGTCAGAGAGAAGACGAAATCGCCGTTGGTGATGTCGACCTGGCCACCGCCGAACTTCCGGGCGTACACGCCGCACTTCACGCTGCGCAGGATCTCCTCGGGATCGCTCTCGCCGCCGAGCAGGAGCGTGTTGGTCATGCGCGGCATGGGGTGGGAGCGGAAGCTCTCGCGTCGACCGTTGCCGCTCGGACCGAGGCCGAAGAACTCGGCGGAGTGACGATCCTGCATGTAGCCGCGCAGGATGCCCTCCTCGATCAGCGTCGTGCTGCTGGGCTCGAAGCCCTCGTCGTCCACGTTCAGGCTGCCGCGGCCATTTTCGAGCGTGGCGTCGTCGACCACCGTGCACAGCGGGCTCGCGACCTGCTCGCCGATGCGGCCCGTGTAGTTGCTGGTGCCCTTGCGGTTGAAGTCGGCCTCGAGGCCGTGACCGACCGCCTCGTGCAGCAGGATGCCGCTGTCGCCCGGAGCGAGCACGACCTCCATCTCGCCGGCCGGCGCCTCGCGCGCGTCCAGCATCACCAACGCCTGACGCACGGCTTCCTCGGCGTGCTCCTCGGGGCTGTGGCCGTCGAAGTACTCGAGGCCGAGTCGGCCGCCACCGCCGGAGGAACCCGACTGGCGCTTGCCGTTCTCCTCGACGATCACGCGGATACCGAAGCGCAGGAGCGGCTGGCGATCGCGCACGAAGCGCCCGGTGCTGGTGGCGATCAGGATCTCGCGCAGCTCCTCGGAGATGGAGGCGTCGACGCGCACGACCCTCACGTCGGCGGCGCGCGCGGCGCGGTCGGCGCGCTCGAGCAAGGAGCGCTTGTCGGCTCCAGGGATGTCGAGCGAGAGGCGCGCCACGTCGTAGCGACTGGGCAGGTCCGGGGTGTCGAGACCGATGGGGTCCTTGGTGCCAGCACCGGAGGCGATCCCGGCGGCCATGCGCGCGGCGCGGTCCATCGCCTCGGGGGTGAAGTCCTCGACATAGGCGTAGCCCGTGGCGTCGCCCTTCATCACGCGCACGCCGAGGCCCATGGCGACCCCGCGGCCGGCGGACTTGAGGATGCCCTCGTCGTAGGCGTAGCTCGCGCTGGCGCCGTACTCGAAGAAGAGATCGGCGTAGTCGCCGCCCTTCTCGAGGGCTCGGGTGAGCAGGCGCGAGGCCAGCTGCGCGTCGATGGGTGACTCCCCGCCGAGGGCGAAGGGAGCCTGGTATCGGCTAGTCATTGAGCGCACTCTAGCAGCCTCAGGGAAACTTCCACGCCGCATTTCGAGCCTTGTCGGCGGAGTCCGGAGACCGCCGAGCTGGGAGCCCTTATCGCTCCCCACCCGCTGCGCCATCTGCTAGGCTGCGGCCATGCAGGAAGCTCGAGAAGCCATGGTCAAGTCCCTCGTCGCCGTAGCCTGGGCCGACGGCAAGATGGACGAAGAAGAGACGGAAGTCATCGAAGCGTTGATCAGCGCCTTCGAACTCGAGGGGGACGACGCCACGAGCATCCGTGAATTCGCCAAGACGCCGCGCACGCTGGCTGACGTCCCGCTGACGGATCTGTCCGCCGCGGATCGTCGGCTCCTGCTGCAGCATGCCGTCATCCTCACGTATGTGGATGGTGAGCAGAGCGAGCAGGAGAAGCAGATCCTCGGCGCCATGGTTCGCGGGATGAACATCCCGCCGGACGAGGCGATGGAGCTGATCTCACGCGCCGACGCGCGCGCGCAACGCCTGCTCGAGCTGCTCTAATCGACGCCTCGATGTCCGCGGGGGCGGGGGTGAAGGACGACCGGGCCATGCCCGCCGCGCGGGTCGAGGCTCGTCCCCTGAGGGCTCTGCTCGCGTGCGCTCTGGGCCTCATGCTCGGCTGCGGCGGAGGGACGAGGGCCGCCGACGCGGGCTCCTCACCGGACACGAGTGGCACGGACGCGGCCGCCCTGGATGCGGGACCGACCGAGCCCGCGGACCTGAGCGTCGCCACCTGGAACCTGCACAACTTCTTCGACCAGTACGACGATCCCACGACCCTGGACGACGTGCCCTCCGCGGCCGCCGTCACGCGCAAGGTGAACGCCGTGAGCGGTGTCCTCGCGGGCCTCGACGCAGACGTCATCGTGCTCGAAGAGGTCGAGAACGTGGGCATGCTCGATCGCCTCGCGGACGGACCCCTCGCGGGCATGGGTTACGACCAGCGCATCCTGATGGACGCCTTCGATCCCCGCGGGATCGACGTCGGGTTCCTGTGCCGCCTGCCGATCACGCGCATCGCGAGCCACTCGGACGAGGCGTTCCCGAACGCCGACGACACGCGCACCTGGCACTTCGCGCGCGATGCACCCGAGATCTTCGTCGACGTCGGCGGCTTCACGGTGATCGTGATGGCTGTGCACTTCCACTCGCAGCTGGGCGGAGGCGCGGACCAGGCCGATCATCGCCTGGCCGAGGCAATGCAGGTGCGCCGCATCATCGACCAGCGGGTGGCCTTCGGGAACACGCTCGCGCTGGTGCTCGGCGACATGAACGACGAGCCGGACTCACCGCCCCTGAACGCGCTGCTCGACGGCGACGGCTTGATGGACATCACGCGCGCCGTGCCTCTGAGCAACCGCTACACCACAGACTTCGGCGGCGTGCATCGCCAGTTCGACTTCATCCTCGCCACGCCGGTGATGGCGAACTACACGGTGAGCAGCAGCGTGCGCGTGATCCACGGCGCCACCGTGGACGCCGCCAGCGATCACTCGCCAGTCTTCGCGAGCTTCCACCTCGTTCCTTAGCGAAGCGAGCGTGGACCCCGCGCGTGGTGAGCGTCAGCTCTGACGCAAGAAGCCGATGACCTCGTCGGCGACGCGCTCGAGGGACGCGGGCGGGAGCTCGCCATAGATGGGCAGCGCCAGCACTTCGCGGCTCGCGCGCTCGGACTCGGGGAAGTCTCCCGTCGCGTAGCCGAGATCGGCGAAGCAGCCCTGCTCGTGCAAGGACTTCGGGTAGTAGATCGCGGTCTCGATGCCGTGCTGCGACAGGTGCGCCGCGAGCTGGTCGCGCTTCGGCGTGCGGATCACGTATTGGTTGTACACGTGGCCCGCCTCCACGCGCGCGGGCGTGGTCAGGCGCGGACCCAGATCCGCCGCGGCGAAGAGCGCGTCGTAGCGCGCGGCGTTCTCGCGGCGGGCGGCGGTGTAGGCCGGGAGCTGGGGCAGCTTCACGCGCAGCAAGGCCGCCATCAGCGCGTCGATGCGGAAGTTGCCGCCGACGAGCGCGTGGAAGTACTTGGGCTTGGCGCCGTGGCCGCGCAGCACGCGGGCGCGCTCGGCGAGCTCAGCGTCCTTGGTGGTGACGAGCCCAGCGTCGCCGAAGCCGCCGAGGTTCTTGGACGGGAAGAAGGAGAAGCAGCCGAGCTCCCCGAGAGAGCCGACCGCGCCATCCTCCGTCGTGGCGCCGAGGGCCTGCGCCGCGTCCTCGACCACGAACACGGAGTGCGCCTGGGCGATGCGACCGAGAGCCCGCATGTCGCAGGGCTGACCGAAGAGATGCACGGGCATGATCGCGCGTGTGCGCGGGGTGATGGCCGCCTGGACCGCCACCGGATCGAGGTTGAAGGTCACGGGGTCGATGTCGACGAAGACGGGTCGGGCGCCGAGGCGCGCGATGGAGCCGGCGGTGGCGAAGAAGGTGAAGGGCGTGGTGATCACCTCGTCGCCGACGCCCACACCGAGGGCCATCAGCGCGACCAGGAGCGCGTCCGTGCCGCTCGACACACCGAGGGCATGGGGCACGCCGACGACGGCGGCGAGCTCCGCCTCCAGGGCCGTGACCTCGGGACCGAGGATGAAGCGTCCGGACTCGAGCACGCGCGCGAAGACGGCGCGCAGCTTGTCGCTCAGGGGGCCGTTCTGCGCGGCCACGTCGAGCATGACCACGGGACTCTGGGAACTCATGATTCCTCCAGGCGGATGCAGCGATCGGTGTCGATGGCGTAACGATCACCGCACAGGGAGCAGCGGGGACGCGGCTTGGCGTCGAGGATCTCACCGCAGCGGCAGACCCAACCGTGGCGGCGCGCGGGGTTGCCGTAGACCAGCGCGTGGGGGGAGACCGTGTGCGTGACGACGGAGCCCGCGCCGACCATGGCGAAGTCGCCGATGTCGTGGCCGCAGACGATGGTGGCGTTGGCGCCCACGGTCGCGCCACGACCGACGCGAGTCATGCGGAACTCGTCCTTGCGCTGCACGTGGGCGCGCGGATTCAGCACGTTGGTGAAGACGCAGCTCGGTCCGAGGAAGACGTCGTCCGCGACTTCGACGCCCTGATAGATGGAGACGTTGTTCTGCACGCGCACGCCGTCGCCGAGCGTCACGCCGCGACCGACGAAGACGTTCTGCCCGAGCACGCAGCGCGCACCGATGTGGGCGCCCGCGCTCACGTGGACGAAATGCCAGACGCTGCTGTCCGGGCCGAGCTCGGCGCCATCGTCGACGACGGCGGTGCTGTGGATGAAGCACTCACTCATGACCGGTCCTCCAAGATCACAGGCAAGCCGCCCGCACGAAGGGAGCGTTGGCCGGCGTCGAGGGCACGCACGACGGCGACACCACTCTTGGCGTCGGCCAAGGGCTGGCTGCGATCGCGGACGGAGCGCAGGAAGGCTTCGCACTCGATCTCGAGCGGCGAGCGGGGGGAGAAGGGCACGACCTCGACCGCGCCACGGGCGAAACGCACGGAGGATCCGGCGTCTGCCGGCACGGTCAGATCCGCGTCGTGAATCGTCAGCTGGCCCTGGGTCAGGGTGTCGTCGAAGACGGCCATGGCGCGGGTGCCGACCAGCGTGAGGCGCCGCGTCTTCAGCGGATCGAGCCAACTCGAAGCGATCTGCGCGATGCGCCCGTCGGCGTAGCGGAGCCAGGCGTGGACCACGTCGTCAACCTCACCAGGCACGTCGAGCAAGCACACTCCCTGGGCGATGACACGCTCGGGCTCGGCGCCGAAGAGCAGATGCGCGAGGGAGAGATCGTGGGGTGCGAGGGAGTACCAGGCGTTCTCCTGCCGGCGCATCACGCCCAGGTTCTGGCGCTCCGAGTGCATGTGCAAGAGGCGCCCGAGGCGCCCTCCGTGCACCAGCGCGAGCAGCCGCTCGACGGCCGGATGATAGAGCAAGAGGTGACCGACCATCAGCACACGTTCGGTCTGCTCGGACAGCCGGGAGAGCTCTTCGGCGTCGCGTGGATCGAGGGCGAGGGGCTTCTCGACCAGCACGTCCTTGCCGGAGCGCATGGCGCGCCGGGCCAGATCCGCGTGACTCGAGGCGTCCGTGGCGATGACGATGGCGTCGAGTTCCGGATCGGCGAAGAGCGCGTCGACGTCCGCGACTAAGCGCGCCGCGGGGCTGAGCTCGCCAGCTCGTCGAAGGGCCGCGGCGGAGGTGTCACAGACGTAGCGTAGCTCGGCGCCCTCGAGCGCCGCGAAGGTCCGCACGTGGTTCTGACCCCAGCCGCCAGCGCCGATCACGCCGACTCCAATGGGGCGGCTCACGCCTCGCGCTCGACGATCAGCGCGATTCCCTGACCCACGCCGATGCACAGACTCGCCAGGCCATAGCGCGCGCCGCGTGCCTCCATGGCGTGGACGAGGGTGGCGACGATGCGCGCCCCGCTGCAGCCGATGGGGTGGCCGAGGGCGATGGCGCCACCGCTCACGTTCACCCGCTCTTCGATCAGGCCGAGCTCGCGGATGCAGGCCAGGCTCTGCGACGCGAAGGCCTCGTTCAACTCCACGAGGTCGATGTCCTCGATCTTCAGGCCGGTCTTCGCCAGCACCTTCTTGATCGCAGGGATGGGTCCCGTGCCCATCATGTTGGGGTGTACGCCGGCGACGGCGGAGGCGACCACGCGCGCCATGGGCTTCACGCCGTGCGCCTTGGCCCAGGAGGCGGAGCTGAGGAGCACGGCCGAGGCGCCGTCGTTGAGAGGCGAGGAGTTGCCCGCGGTGACGCTGCCGCCCTCACGGAACACGGGGCGAAGCTTGGCCAGCGCCTCGAGGCTGCTCTCCGGACGAACGCTCTCGTCGCGCTCGAAGAGGGTGGGCTTGGCCTTGCGGTTGGCCGGTGGGACCTCGACGGGCAGCACCTCGGCCGTGAAGGCGCCGGCCTCCCACGCCGCGGCCGCCTTCTGGTGGCTGCGCAGGGCGAAGGCGTCCTGATCCTCGCGGTTGATGCGGTACTCCTCGGCCACGTTCTCGGCGGTGACGCCCATGCCCTGGAGCTCGAAGCGTGCCGCGAGCTTGGGGTTGGGATAGCGCCAGCCGATGCTGGTGTCGTAGACCTTCGGGGGCGTGCGCGGAAAGGGCTCCTCGGACTTGGCCATGGAGTAAGGCGCGCGGGTCATGGACTCGACGCCGCCCGCGACCACGACCTCGTTGTCGCCCAGAGCGATGGCGCGACGGGCACCGACGATGGCTTCCATGCCCGAGCCACACAGGCGGTTCACCGTCACACCCGTGACCTCGTAGGGCAGGTCCGCGAGCAACAGCGCCATGCGCGCGACGTTGCGGTTGTCCTCGCCCGCCTGGTTGGTCGAACCGAAGATGACCTCCTCGACGTGCTCGCGTGCCGCGGCGTTGCGCCCGACCAGCCCGCGGATCACGTGCGCCGCGAGGTCGTCCGGGCGCACGCGGGACAGGCCCTCCCGATAGCGACCGATGGGCGTGCGAACGGCGTCTAGGATTACGGTCTCTTGCATGCTGACTCCGGTGGCGAGGATCCCTGTGGAGGCTCGGTGGGCCGAGCTGGCTCCGGGGCGATCGCACTACCGAGGCTGTCGCCAATGTCAACGTCGAGCGTGAGGGCGCGCAGTCTGGCGCTGGCTCGGCGCGCAGGAGATCCTGGTGCGGAGGGGTGCCGGTCCCGAGTCGACCGCCGAGACGAGCTGGTCGAACGCGCGGGAGACCGGGCGGTCCACGTCGGCTCTTCCGCCTCTCTCAGCGGAGCATGGCGCGGCAGTCGCGCACGTAGCGACCCTCGCCTTGGTCGACGCAGTGCTGATAGGCGTCGTTGCCACCGGCGGTGTCGCCCGTGGCCTGACGCGCGGCGCCGAGGGTGATCCAGGCCTTGGAGTTGGTCGGATCGACGGTCGTGGCGCGCTCGGCCAGCTCGAGGGCCTCGCGGTTCTCGCTGCGGTTCAGCAGCATGAACGCCAGGTTCGCCAACGCCTCGCCGCCGTTCGGATTCGCGGCGATGGCGTTGCGGTAGGCTTCCATGGCCTGGACACGACGATGATGCTGTTCGAGATCCGTCGCCTCCTGCAGCAGCGTGGCGTAGTCGCCGGTGGCGGCGGGTGCGGCGACGTCGGGCGCGGCGACGTCGGGCACCACCTCGGGCGCGCCTTCGTCGGGGGCAGCCACCTCGGGCGCGCCTTCGTCGGGGGCAGCTTCGTCGGGCACGAGTTCGGCTGCCGGCGCTCCGTCATCGGGGGCGACGTCGCCGGTGGGCTCCGTGCCGGCGGCGGGATCCGTGCCTGCCGCGGGCTGGGGGTCAGCCTGGGCGATGGGCGCGGTCGGTTCGTCCGGCGTGGCGGTC
>JAACVI010000002.1 GCA_009992505.1 Myxococcales bacterium | reverse complement strand
GGAGCTCTTGATGTAGGGCTGGAGGCGAATCTGCTCGTGGAGCCCGGTCTGGGCGTTTGCCAACAACATCCACTGCGCCTCCTCGCCGGCATCCGTCGCGCGCAGGGCGTCGCGGTAGTGGGTCAGCGCCGCGTGCAGCAGCGTCTGGCCATCGCGTGAGCTCGGGCCGGTCCGCAGAGAGGCGAGCAGCTGCTGGAACTTCGCGTCGTTCAGTGTGCCGTCGTCGTCGAAGGCGTGGATCAGGCTGGAGAAGATGGGCCCCAGCTCGGAGAAGACCTTCAGGTTGCCGGCCACGATCTGCTCGGTCACCTGGTCGACGACGGCCATGGGCAGATCCATCACCCGCTCGAGCGTCAGGAAGGGTCGCCCCAGCAGATCCGAGAGCCGCGCCGTCAAGACCTCTACCCGCGCCAGGAAGCGATGTTGCTCCTGGAGCGCGTCACGGAAGAACTCCGGGACCTCTTCCGCGCGGATGAAGTTGCCGGCGGTCTTGGAGGCCCAGGTGGCGAAGTTGCACCAGTTGGCGTTCGAGTGGCCGAGCTTCTCTGCGAGCCCTTGGGCGAGGTCCGCGTAGCATTGCGTGATCAAGAGGTTGCGCAGCACGGGCTGCTCGTCGAGGCCCACGATGTGGTCGATGTCAGCGATGAGAGTGCGGTCTGTCATGCCGCCAAGACTCGCATCGGGGCGCCTTGGATCACAAGCGCGAGTCGCTACCCCGCATCCCAGCTCGAAAGCGCCACGCGCTCCCTCGCCCTGCTCGTGTTAGTCTCCCCGGCTTGGCCGCGTGTGCACGCAGGTGTGCCGCGACAGAGTGCTGGCGCGCATGGACTACCTGGAAAAAGGAACGATCGTCGACGAACGCTTCGAGGTGCACCACAGCGCCGGCGTGGGCGGGATGGGACGCGTCTACCGCGCCAGGGATCTGACGACGGGCGCGCTCGTGGCGCTCAAGGTGTTGATCGCGCAGACCGCCGACAACACCGGCCGCTTCCGGCGCGAGGCACGCGTGCTCTCCGAGCTCGGGCACCCCGGGATCGTGCGCTACATCGCCAGCGGCCTGGTCGATCCCGAGCACCCCTACCTGGTCATGGAGTGGGTCGGTGGCGTCAGCCTCGGAGACAAGTTGGCGCAGCGCGTCCTGGGGGTGTCCGCGAGCCTGCTCCTGCTCCGGCGTCTGTCCGAGGCGCTGGGCGCCGCCCACGCGCAGGGCATCGTTCACCGGGATCTCAAGCCCTCGAACATCCACCTCTTCGACGGCGATCTGTCCAAGCCGAAGATCCTGGACTTCGGTCTGGCGCGGGCCTCCGAGACCAGCCAGGAGATCACCAAGAGCGGGGTCATGCTCGGCACGCCCGCCTACATGGCGCCCGAGCAAGCGCGCAACGCCGCGGACCTCGATGCCAGCGCGGACATCTTCGCCCTCGGCTGCATCCTGTACGAATGCCTGACGGGGCGGCGCGCGTTCTCGGGCCCGAACGTGGTCAGCGTGCTGTGCAAGGTCCTGCTCGAGGATCCGCCCCCCGTGCGCGACGTCAACCCCGACGTGCCCGAGGCCCTCTCCGATCTGGTCGCGCGCATGCTCGCGAAGGAGTCGGCGGATCGACCTCGGGACGCGCAGGCGCTGCGCGAAGAGCTCGAGCTTCGTCCCAAGGCGGACGCCACCGTGTCCGGGCGCCGTGGTATCGGCGACGCAGAGGCGCGCTTCCACTCCGTGATCCTCGCGGGCTGGCCGGAGCAGGTCCACGCGCCCGACACGCTGACCATGACCACCGGGGAGTACACACGCTCGGCGCTCGAGTTGGCCCTCGATCGTTGGGCGCCCGCCCTCGAGTGGATGGTCGACGGCACCCTCGTGCTCACCCTCTCGGGGGATGAGGCGGCCACGGACAGCGCCGCCCGCGCGGCCCGTTGCGCTCTGGCGGTACGCGATCTGCTGCCGACGGCGCCCCTCGTGCTCGCCACGGGCCGGGCCGTGATGAGCGGCACACACCCCGTCGGTGAGGTCATCGACACGGCCTCGACGCTGCTCGATCGCGCCGCCGCGTCGGCGGTCGAGCGCCGGGATGCGGGTCCCATCTTGCTCGATCCCGTCACCGCGGCCTTGCTCGACCCCAGCTTCGACGCGCGCGAGCTCGAGGGTTGCACCGAGCTGCTCGGCCATCGCGGCGAAGCGGGTGGCGTGCGCCCGCTCCTGGGTCGCCAGAGCATCTGCGTCGGACGCGCGCGCGAGCTCGCCACGCTCCACGCCACCTTCGAGGAGTGCGTCGAGGACGGGTTGAGCCGCGCGCTCTTGATCACGGGCCCTCCCGGGATCGGCAAGTCACGGCTGCTGGGCGAGTTCTTGAAGAGCGACGGCGCCATCTCCGAGGGCGCGCGCGTGCTTCAGGCGCGCATCGATCCGCTCGGCGCGGGCGCGGCCTTCGGCGTGGTGGCGCGTCTCGTGCGGTCCGCCGCGGGCTTGACCGAGGGCGACCGCCCGGAGCGTGCCCAGATCCGCATCGCCGCCATGGTGGGTGAGCTCTTCGGCAAGCGGGAGGACGCGCTACGGGTGACGCACTTCCTCGCGGAGTTGGTCGGCGTCCCCTTCGCACCCGAGACCAGCGTGCAGCTCAGCGCGGCGCGCCATGACCCCGTGCTGCGTGGCGATCAGATCCGTCGGGCCTTCGCCCAATGGCTCGAAGCCGAGTGCCGTCGCGGGACGGTGCTCCTGGTCGTGGAGGACATGCAGTGGGGGGATCGCCCCAGCGTGGAGATGCTCGACGCGGCGCTGCGCAAGCTCGAGGATCTGCCCTTGATGGTGCTGGCCTTGGCGCGGCCGGAGATCCAGAAGACCTTTGCTGGGCTGTGGGCCGACCGCGGCGTGACGTCGATCGCGCTCGGGCCGCTGCGCCGTCGCGCCGGCCTGCGCCTGGTGCGTGCTGCCTTGCCCGACGTGGACGACGAACGGGCCCACGAGCTGGTCGTGCGTTCTGGCGGCAACCCCTTCTTCCTGGAGGAGCTGGTGCGCGCGCAGGCCGCGGGTCGCGGCGACAAGGCACCCGAGACCGTGCTGGCCATGGCCCAGGGACGACTCGTGGCCCAGAGCGAGGAGGGTCGCCGCTTGCTGCGCGCCGGCAGCGTCTTCGGCGAGAGCTTCTGGATCCGCGCGGCCGCCCACGTCCTGGGCGGAGCTAGCGCGAACGAGCTCGCCGCCGAGGTGCAGACCTTGGTGACGCGCGAGCTCTTGGTGCGCGCCGAGTCGTCGCGCTTCACCGGGGAGGACGAGTTCCAGTTCGCCCACAGCCTCTGGCGCGATGCGGCATATGCGACTCTGACGGAGGCCGACCGCAGCCTCGCCCATCGCCTCGCGGCGGAGTGGTTGATGGCGCGCGGGTACCCCGAGCCCTTCGTACTCGCCGAGCATCTGCGCTTGGGCGGAGAGCTGGGTCGCGCCGCCGATCTCTATCGTCGCGCGGCGGAACAGGCGTTGGCCGCGGATGATCTGGACGCGGCGCTGGCGCGCGTACGCGCTGGGCTCGAGGCGGGCGTCACAGGTGCGGAAGCCGGCGAGCTGCTGCGCGTGGAAGCGGAGGTGCACAAGTGGCGTGGAGAGAACGTCGAGGCCGCCCGCGCCGCGTCGGACGCGCTCGAGCATTGCGCTCCGGGTGGCGCCTCCTTCTTCATCGCCGCGGGGGAGGCTCTGGCCGCGTCGGGCAAGCTGGGTCGCGTGGACGACCTCTCGGACCTGGCTGCGCGTGTTTACGCGACGACACCCGAGGAGAGCGCGATCCCGGCGCGTCTCACCGCCCTCGCGCGCGGCGTGACGCAGCTCGTGCTGGCGGGTCGGCAAGACGAGACGGATCCGTACTTCGTGGAGCTGGATGCCGTCGGTGCGACGGAGCCCGCGAGCCTGGGCTGGGTCTTCGAGGCCCGCGCGCTCAGGGCCAGCGTCCGTGATGACATCGGCGACCGCGTCGAGCTGGCCGAACAAGCGGCGCGCGCCTTCGAACGCGTCGGCGATCTGCGCAACGCGTGCTTGCAGCTCACCAGCCGCGGTTTCGGTCTGAACGAGCTCGGAGCTTTCAGCCTGGCCGAGTCGGCGCTGCGACAGGCGGTGGACATCGCGGGCTTCATGGGTCTCAACAACGCCCTCTCCACCGCCCAGGCGCAGCTCGGGCGCGCGGTCGCGCGGCAGGGACGCAGCGAGGAAGCGGAGCAAGCCCTCCTGGCTTCGATCCAGGGATTCGCGGCCCAGGGCAACACACGCCTCGAGGGCTTCGCGCGCAGCACGTTGGCTTGGCTCCTGCTCGAACGCGGTGGGCTCGGTCCGGCGGAGGAAGAGGCTCGTCGTGCGTTGACCTTGCTGGACGGGGTCAGGCCGCTGCTCGTCGGCGCCGAGGCCGTGCTCGCGAGCGTGCTCCTGGCGCGCGACCAGCCCAAGGAGGCGCTGGCCCACGCGCGCGTCGCTGCGGAGCTGGCCGAGCGTCTGGGCAGCGTGCCGACTGGCGAGGGCCTCGCGCGTCAGGTCTTCGTGGCCGCGCTGCTGGCGAACGGTGAAGTCGCGTTGGCGGAGCAAGCCC
>JAACVI010000122.1 GCA_009992505.1 Myxococcales bacterium | reverse complement strand
CTCGATGGCGACGTAGCTGGCCACGCCCCCGCGTGGATGGAGTTCGATGCGGCCGTGTCCGTTGTTGTCGAGCACCACCGAGAGCACGCCCGCGGCGGTCGGCGCCTGGGCATCGAGCAGCGACACGCAGGGGCGCGCGAGCTGGACGCCGAGGGTGCGGCGCAGGCCCGTCGGATCGAGCAGCGCGGCGGGCGCTTCCACCACGACCACGAGGGCGTTCGAGGCCGCCGGGGCGTCTCCCGGACTGGCCGCCGCAGGAGCGGGGAGGGCGCACCAGGCGAGCGCGATCGCGAGAGGGAGCAACGAGTGGAACCTGTCCATGGGCATAGCTTGAGCCCTGCGCCGCTCGCGGGTCAAAGGCGCTCGCCCTTCCATCGCCGCCTGCATCGAGGGTAGAGTGCCCCCTGTCCGTCTGGTGGACCTGGAGGAATCATGAAGAAGACCCTGCCCCTCGCCCTGTTCGCCCTCGCCATGGTGGGTTGCCCGCCCGGCGGCACGATGCCCGGATCCGGAAGCGCTGGCTCCACCTCGGGAGGTGAGAGCGGTGAGCTCAGCAGCGCATGTCAGGCCGACTTCGGCGCCACCGCGGCCGCGGCCAAGCTCGAGGCCTTCCTCGGCGCGACCGCGAGCTTCGTGCACGCCGCCAATGATCTCGACGGCTCTCTGAAGGCGAACTGCGTCTCCATGGGGCGGGCGCTCGGCATGGCGGGTGGCGAGCTCTCGGGCGGGACGCGCGCGGTCTGCGACGCGGTCTCGAGCAAGCTCCACGACGAGCTCACGGCGGTGCGCGCCCAGGCGTCGCTGCGCATCGACGTGGTCGCCCAGCCTCCGCGCTGTGAGATCTCGGTCGACGCCTACGCCAGCTGCGCGGCCCAATGCGACGTGGACGTCGATCCCGGAGAGGTCAGCGTTCAATGCGAGGGCGGCGACATGGTCGGTCAATGCAGCGGATCGTGCTCGGGTTCCTGCCAGGTCGACGCCTCCGCGGGCTGCGCTGGCAGCTGTGAAGGGACCTGCAGCGCGGGCTGCACGGGCGTGTGCCAGGGGAGCTGCGAAGGCAGCTGCTCGGCCACCGGAGCCGACGGCCAATGCAACGGCCGCTGCGACGGAACCTGCCACGGCAGCTGCTCCGCGGGCTGCCAGGGCAGCTGCTCCGGGGAGTGCTGGGTCGACGCGCACGCGAGCTGCCAAGGGCAGTGTCGCGGGAGCTGCAGCGTGGAGTTCACCGAGCCGCACTGCACCGGCACCGTGCGCCCCGCGCACGTCTCCGCCGACTGCCAGGCCTCCTGCGACGCGCGCTTGAACGCGGAAGCCAGCTGCGAACCGGGTCGGGTGGAGGTCGTCGTCACAGGAGACGTCTCGTCCGATCTCGCGCCACGGCTCGAGCGCGTGCGCGCGGCCCTGCGTGCGGGCTACGGCCAGCTGCTCGTGACGGGTGAGAAGCTGCGTCGTGTGCGACAGAGCGGCCGAGCCATGGTCGACGCCGCGGGGCGCCTGCGAGGCACGGGTCGCGACCTCGGCCTCAACGCCGTCGCCTGCATGACCGAGGCCGCCTCGACCGTGCCGAACGCGTTGGCCAAGGTCAGCGTCAGCGTGGACATCCAGGTCAGCGTCACCGCCTCCGTCAGCGCGGGCTGACATTCACAGCGTCGCTCAACGGCAGCGTGAGTCGAAACACGCTGCCGTTCGCGTCGCTGCGCTCGAGGTGAAGGTCGCCCCCGAGCAGCTTCGCCTTTTCTCGTGACAACGCCAAGCCGACGCCACTGCCCTCGGGGCGGGTGGTGAAGAAGGGCGTGAAGATGCGCTCGCGCAGCTCCTCGGGCACGCCGGACGCTTGGTCGTGCACGTCCACGACGCCGAAGCCCCGCACCATGAGCACGATTTTCGGCTCTACAGCCCCGGCTTCGCCCAGGTCGTGATCCGATGCATGCCGGGAGCAGGCGCAGTCGGCCTAGAAGAACTTCCAGGCGACCACGGCCACGACGGCGGCGAGGAGCACGATCGTCCACACGTAGTCGACGGTGCTGCGCTTCTTGGGCTTGCCCACGCCCACGGCGCGCTTGAAGCCACCCACCATGGTGGCCATGGCGCCGCTCGACTCGTAGTTCTCCTCCTGCGAGGCCGACGAGCGGTGGCTCTTCTGACGCTTCTTGCTCGCGCCGCTCTTCTTCTGCCGAATCTGCCGCTTGCTTGCCATCTAGACCTCGATCACCACTTTGCCGAAATGTTCACCGCTGGCCAAACGGGAGAAGGCCGCGGGGGCGTCGTCGAAGGGAAAGACCCGATCCACTACAGGGCGCATGCCGCTCGACTCGATGGCGCGGTTCATCGCCTCGAAACCATCTCGATGACCGACGAGCACGCCTTGCATGCGCACCTGCTTCATGACGGCGGGGAGGATGTTGAGCGGCTCCTTGCCTCCCGCGAGCACGCCGATCATCGCGACCGTGCCGCCGGCACGCACGGCCCTCAGGCTCTGATCCAGCGTGCCGACGCCGCCGACCTCGACCACGAGATCCACCCCACGCCCGCCCGTCAGCTCTCGCACCCGTCGCCCCCAGCCGGGCTCCTGTCGGTAGTTCAACACATGCTCCGCGCCCAGCTCCCGGAGGCGCTCGGCCTTGGCGTCGGAGCTCGTGGTCGCGAACACGCGCGCGCCGGCCAGCCGGGCGAAGGCCAGCGCGAAGACGGAGACGCCGCCCGAACCCAGCACGAGCACGCTCTGACCCGCGCAGAGTGCGCCCAGGGTGAAGAGGGCGCTGAAGGCGGTGAGCCCCGCGCAGGGGAGGGTCGCGGCCTCCGCGTCGGTGAGGTGTTCGGGCACGCGCACGACACCCGAGGCGTCGAGCACCATCTCTTCGCGCAGGCAGCCGTCGAGGCGCGAGCCGAGCGTGTGCCTTATGCGCTCCATGCTCGGCTCACCCGCGATCCAGCCTTGCGCGAAGCAGCCCATGACGCGCTCGCCCACCGCCGCGCGCGTCACCTCGGCACCAACTTCGACGACCTCGCCGACGCCGTCGGAGAGGGGCACGTAGGGCAAGGGCTGACGTGGATCGTAGAGCCCACGCGCGATCAGGAGATCTCGGTAGTTCAAGGCGGCGGCGCGCACGCGCACGCGCACTTGCCCAGGGCCCAGCGGCTCGGGCGCTCGCTCCGTGCGCTGCAGATAGTCGAGCCCGAACGCCTCCTTCAGCTCCCAGGTCTTCACCACGAGCGCCTCATCCTCCTCGGAGCTTCGTCTTGCACTCGATGCGCTCGTTCGTGAGGAAGTCGGGCACGCTGTCCACCACGGGATAGGAGTACATCTTCGAGTCCGGCAAGAAGGCTCCGTCCAGGTGCGACGGGAGCTCGCCACCGTCGCGGCGACGCAGCTCCCCAGCCTTCAGCCGGCGGTTCAGCTCCCGCAGCTCGGACTCACTCGCGAGGTGCAACGGAGCGTGGGTTTCGGGGTCCACGAAGGGGGGCGCGTCGGTCATGGCGCGGAGACTAGCGCCTCGGGCGTCGTCGTCCACTGCCATCGCTGCGGGCCAGCGTCTCGAGCTCCGCGCGCACGTCGTGGAGTCTGTGCGCGGCGAGTTCGTAGAAGGGCGTCTCGGGCGCCACGCCTTCCAGGTAGCGCGAGAGGGCCGAGGCCGCCTGACGCAGAAAGCGTGCGCGCTCGAACGCGGAGTCCGCATCGGCCGCCAGGGCGCGCAGCGCCAGCGCGTCGTAGTAGGAAAGCTCCGCCGCGGGCTCGAAGAACACGCCCTCCGAGCGCAGCACGTCGGCGCCACCCCCCGCGACCAGCGCTCGCCTCACCGTCTCCAGCGCCTTGGCCGGCTCGTCCATGCGATCCAGACACACGGCCAGGCCGAAGAGCGAGAGCGCGAGGCCCGTGCCCGGACGCGAACCGTTCAGTCGAATCGCCTCGCGGTATTCGGCCTCCGCGCGATCGAGGACGCCCGAGAGCATCAGGACCTCGGCCAGGTTCGCGTGCATGCTCGGCGCGCCTTCCCCCACGCGCGCGGCGTCGAGGGCCCGTTGATACTCCTCGGCAGCGCGCGGGAAGTCCTGCGCGTGCGCGGCGAGCACGCCGAGTTCGAAGGCGACGCGCGCTCTCTCGTACTCCGGGAAGCGCTCCCGCAGTGAGGTCAGCCAGATCTGGGCTTGGTTGCCTCGCGAGGCCTCCTCCCCTGCATCGATCGAGGGTGGCTCCAAAGCGGCCGACGCGCGGCCCAGCTCGAAGAGCGGCTCGGGATCGTCCGGCGCGAGCTGACGCGCCAAGCGGAAACGTCGGATGGAGCCGAGGAGCCTCGCGTTCCGACTCGCGCCGTGTTCACGCGCGGCCATGCCCGCGAGCGCGCGGCCCTGGCGCAGGAGCTCTCGTGATCGCCAGAAGCCCGGCGCCCGCACCTCGCGCCAGAAGGCGGAGTGGCCATGCGTCTGCGCTCCTGCGCGCGAAGGAGACAGCCCACCGAGACAGACGAGCGTTCCCAGCAGCGCGAGGCGGCCCCAAACGACACCATGCCAGCCGCCAGCCATGAGCCCAGCATAGCGCACGCGGCTACGCCTGCGTCATGGAGGGTCCAGCGCCCGGAGATGCGCTTCGTCGACCTGCTCGTAGGTCAGCGACTCCTGACCGAGGTGGTCCGCGGCGAAGCGACGCGCGGCGGGCGCGCCCTCCACGGGGACGAGGTCCGCGCCCATGGGGCCCATCAGGTTCGAGCCGGTGACGAAGCGTAGGCTCGTTCCGGGTCGACGCTGCTGCGAGTAGTACTCGGTGAACCACGCCAGGCTCGCGCCGCGTCCATCGTCGCCGTGCATGAAGCGGAAGAGGCATTTGGGCGTGTCGAAGAGCTGCTCCTCGCCGGCGGCGTTGGTGACGCCAGCCGTCCAGCGAGACGTGGGATCGATGGGCATGCCGCACTCGGTGCAGCGCGGGCGCGCGTGAGTGTTCGAGCATGCTGCGAGGGCGAGGAGCGCCATGGCCAGGAGGGCGTGGATCGTGGCGACGCGCGAGAAGCTCATCCGGGACCTCCGAAGAGTGGGGCGCCTCCCGAGATCCACGCGTAGCGCGCCACGGGGAAGACGCAGAGCACGAAGGTAATCACGAAGCCGAGCATGGCGACCTTGGCCACGCGGGCTTCGAGCGCCGAGACGATCGCGTCGTCGGCTGCGCGGCGCCGCTGCGACTCGAGCACGACCAGGCTGAGGCCGAGCGAGCCTGCGAGGAAGAGCGCGCCGAAGAGCGGCCAGCCGATGCCGAGGGCGTCCGCGTGCAAGAGGCAGAAGGGGCAGAGGTGACGCGGGTTCTCGTACATGTGGGGCGCCACGTAGCCCACGATGGCGGGCAGACAGAGCGCCACGCTCAGCGCCGCGAGAGCCGCCGCGGTCCAGGCGCGGACCCTTCCGGGTCGGCGGTAGAGCGCGAAGAGCGCGAGCACGGCCAAGGCGAGCGTGGCGAGGGCCGCGTAGTAGAGCGTCACGCGGCCACCCATGGGCGCCGCGCCGAAGGTCTGCGTGCCCGCCTGATCGATGGACGCGGAGCAGCAGGTCGCGACCACACCGAGGTCGAGGTCGAAGGCCCAGGCGAGCGTCGCCCATAGGTCCAGCAGCACGAGCGGTCCCACGATGAAGAGCGCGATGAACTTGCGGCGCGTCAGGCGTGGATCGGGCAGCGCGAGGTCCAGGCGATGCAGCGTCAGCCAGAGCACGCAGGCGAGGGCGGCGAGGGCGCTCGTGCCGAGGGGAAGGAAACCGAGGTCGTTCGACGAGAACACGCCGTAGGCGCACATCGCCCCGCGGATGGCCTGGCTGAGGTGATCCGCGGCGAGCACGGTGAGCGCGAGGTTGAAGATCGCCATGCCCAACGCTGCCTGCACCAACGTGGCCACGAGCTCGGCGCGACGCTCGAGCAGCAGCTGTCCCTCGCTCGTCTCGCCCAGACGAAACCTGCGCAGTACGCGGACGGCGACGAAGAGGGCGACCACGACGAGCGCGCTGACGGAGATGCCCGAGAGCAGGCGCGCCAGCAGAAAAGGTCGCAGCAGGTTCGTCAGCATAGGCGGCCGTCGCGCATGGTCAGCGAGCGGTCCACGCGTCCATCTTCCGCGAGGCGCGCGTCGTGCGTCGCGGCGACCACCGTCTTTCCGTCGTCGCGCAGCTCGACCAGGGCGTCCACGATCGCGGCAGCGTTCTCGGAGTCGAGGTGGGCCGTGGGCTCGTCGAGCAGCAGGATCGGCGGTTCGAGGACCAGCGTTCGCGCGATGGCGCCGCGCTGTCTCTCGCCCCCCGAGAGGCGCTCGACGCGTCGATCGCGCTTGTCGAGCAGGCCGAAGCGCTCGAGCAGCGCCTCCGCCCGCGTCACGTCCTCCTTTCGCGCTCCACCCCGAGGGGTGAGTGGCAGGAGCACGTTCTCGAGCAAGGTCATGCCCTGGATCAGCGCCAGATCCTGGAAGGCGAAGCCCACCTTCGTCCGGCGCAAGGCCGTGCGGTGATGATCCCGAAGATGGACCACGCTGACGCCGTCGATGCGCGCGTCGCCGCTGGTGGGCAAGACCAGGCCGCCCAGCATGCCGAGCAAGGTCGTCTTGCCGGCGCCGCTCGGACCCACCAGCACGTTCAGGCTCGCCCTCGGCAGGCTCAGGGTCACGCCCGCCACGGCTTCTACGGTGGCGTCTCCGTCGCGATAGCGCTTGAACACCTCGCTGACGCCGAGCACCTCGTCCGTCGATTCGGGGCTCTCCGTGCGCTCGTCGTCGCCGCTCACGTGGTGCCCCGCATGGCCTCGTCGGGATCGACCACGGCAGCGCGCCAGGCCGGCACCAGGCTCACGGCGATGAAGGGCACGACCACCGCGCCGAGGAGCGCGGCGGCTTGGCCGAGATCCGCGTTGGGGACGAGCACGAGCTCGGGGTAGAGCGTGCTCCAGCCGAGGAGCGCCGCGCGTAGACCGGGCGCGCCCAGATGAAACACGTAGAGGTAGCCCGCCAGCAGCCCGAAGAGGGCGCCGCCGAGCGCCACCAAGCCGCTCTCCATGACGCGTGCGAGCAAGACGTCCGAGGTGCTCCAGCCGATCGCCTTGAGCACGCCGATCTCACGTCGCTCCACGCCGCCGAGCCCCGTGAGCCGTTCCCAGGCGAGCAACAAGAACGCGGCGAGCGCCGGCAGCAGCATGATGGCGGAGAGCCCGGAGCGGCCGCCGAAGGTCAGCTCGTAGGTTCGCGCCAGCAGGCGCTTGTCGAGCACGCGCACCTGGCCGAAGGCGATCTCGGCGTGGTTGGCCACGACGCCGGCCTCGTCGGGCGTCGTCAATCGAATGGCGAGATCCGTCGCCTGGCCCTCGGGCACGCTGAGCAGATCGCGCGCCATCGCCTCGGAGACCACGAGCACGTCGGCGCTGTGAAGCGCGCTCTCGGCGTGGAAGAGGCCGACCGCGTCGAGCACACGGATCTCGCCATGGACGGGCAGGGCGATGCCGTCGCCGGGTCGCAGCCCGAGGTGCCGGGCGAGCGCGTCTCCCGCGATGCATTCTCGTTCGGCGCCGGGGCGTGGTCGACGACCTTCGACGATCGAGTCTGTGAGCGTGTCCCCGAGCTCGCCTGGGCTCGCGCCCACGATGGTGACGTTGGCTTCGAGGGAGGGCACGAAGAGGTAGCCCCAGACGCGCGCGCGCACGCTGCGCACCGCGGGCAGACCGCGCAGGCGCTCGACCGAGTCCACCTCGATCAGCGCAGGCCGGCCGGCGATCACGCGTTGAACCACGAGGTCCGGCGTGGCGTCCACGCTCAGCGCGAACTCGCGCTCCAGCGCGCCCGTGAGCAGCAGCACGGCCGAGACCAGCCCGACCACGAAGGCCAGGCCGAGGGCGATGGCTAGGTTGCGTCCCCCGCGGCGCCGCGTCGCGCCCAGCGCGTAGTCGAGGATCGCCAAGGCGCGCCTCATGGGGCGCTCCGATGCACCACGGTCAACGTCGTGCCGCCCTGCTCGAGCAAGGTCAGAGGCGGGCCGATGGCCGCGCCCGCGGGGTCGATGTCCAGGGCGCCGGGCAGATCGGCGAAGGCCGCGCCGCTCTCGGCCTGGGAGGGATGGCGCAGCCAGCGCGCGTCGGACGAGAGGGCGAGGTCCGCGAAGCCCAAGAGCCCCACGACCGCGCGCGTTCTTCCGATCCGCGTCGCCTCGTCCTGCCTGCGCGCCCGCACGTCGAGGCCCACGACGATCAAGGCCAAGGCGAAGAGAGCGCACACGACGAGCAGGCGAATCAGGCGTTTTCCGGGGGTGTAGGGCATGACACTAGAGGCTGAGGAAGACCTGCGTCAGCAGCGCGTCGGCGATCAGCACGCCGATGGAGACGACCACGACCGATCGCGTCGTCGAGCGGCCGACGCCTTCGGTGCCGCCTCGCGTCTCGAGGCCGAAGTAGCAGCCGAGGATGGCGACCAGGAAGCCGAAGAAGGGTGTCTTCGCCAGGCCGCTCCCGAAGTCGCGCAGGGTCACGGAGCCGAGCGCCGTCGAGATGAAGAACTCGGCCGGGATGTCGTAGGAGATGGCCGCCACCACCATCGCGCTGATGGTGCCGAGGAAGAAGGCCAAGGCGCAGATCATCGGCATGGTGAGCACGGCCGCGATCATGCGTGGCACGACCAGCTTCTTGATCGGGTCGGCGCCCAACGCGCGAATCGCGTCCACCTGCTCCGTGACGACCATGGAGCCGATCTCGGCCGCCATGCCCGCCGCGATGCGGCTGCCCACGACGAGTGAGGTCAACGAGGGCGCGAGCTCGCGCGCTTCAGAGAGCACGATCACGCGTCCGATGTTGTCGATGGCGCCGAACTGCTCCATGGCGAAGGCGAACTGGATCGTCATCACGATGCCCACGAAGATCGCCGTGGCCGCCGCGATGCCCATGCTCTGCACGCCCAGTTGCTCCATCTGGTAGACGATGGCGCCGACCTCGAGGCGGGTGCGGAAGAGGGTCTCGATCGCACGCAGCGCGAGCATGGTCACGCCACCCGCGTGGCGAAGGCCCGCTCCGATGCTGGAGACGCGGCGTTCGACCCAGCCGCCTCGTTCCTCGGGGGGGAGCGAGGTCCGCGCCACCTCGGTCATGGCGTCGAGAATCCAGTGAGCCAGGCGTCGAAGCCAGCCCGGGCCTGGTCGAAGCGCGCGTCCGGGGGGCCGACGAGCGCGAAGTCGTAGACGCAGCCGTCCTTCTTCAGCACCACCAGGCGGAGTCGACGTCGGACGCCGTCGAGCTTGGCCTCGACGTCGGTGAAGAGCGCCTCCCGCTCCGCGAAGGGGAGCGTCTCCTCCGTGCGTCCCTCACGCTCCGTGAAGCCGATCAGCAGGTGGTTGGTCAGCGAGGAGAGGGGGATGTCGAGGGACGGATCGCAGGTGGCGTTCACCTGCATGATCGCGTCGAGGGAGGTGGCCTCGAAGGCGAGGTCGGTGTCGGCGTCGACGTCGACGCGTCGCCACTCCGGCCCCAGATCGCCCATGTGGTAGCTCGCCTCGGCGTCTCGGTAGACGCCCCCCTGATAGCTCGCGTGAGCACAGGCCGAGGCCCAGAGGGCCAAGGCGACGAGACCTGTGAGGTGGAGTCGGTGCATGGGCAAGACCCGGCGAGGCTAGTCGCAATCGCCCCGAAGACAAGTCGTAGCTGCAGGTTCGGACGTCGCCGCAGGCTTCCGCTTCCACGCGTCCGCGCATGGGCTATCATGGCCGCGTGATGCGACCGAAGTCTGGAGCCCGCACGTGAGCGATTTCGATCGCCCGCTGCTCGGAATGCGCGTCCTCGACCGTCTGCTGGCGGACGGGAAGATCAGCGCCGCCGAGCATGAACGCGTGAAATTGCACGGCCGACGCGGCGGTGAGCGCATGGAGGACGCCGTGGTCTCGAGCGGCGTCATGAGCGAGGCCGAGCTCCTGCGTTTCCTGGCCGCCATGTACCGGACCCGCTTCGTCAGCACGGAGAAGCTGCGGCGGGCCAAGGTCAATCGACAAGCGCTGGCCTATCTGCCGCGGATGGCGGCGGACCGCCTCAAGGTCTTCCCGCTGATCTTCGATGGCCGACATCAGGCGCTGACCGTCGTCGCCGCCGATCTCGAGTCGCGGGACGTGGCCAAGCAAGTGCAGATGGTCTCGGACGTGCACGAGGTGCACGTCTACGTGGCGCGGCCGGCCTGCATCGAGGCGCTGATCCGCAAGCACTACTACGGAGAGGCCCAGGCGTTCGACACCATCCCCTTGGGCACGACCGGGATCTCCCTCTGGGAAGAAGGCGACGCCCAGGCGCGCCCCGACGCGGATCTGGGGGATCTGGACTCTCGTCTCGGGACCTTCGAGACCACCAGCGCGCCACGTTCGGCGCGGTCCAGCGATCGCGCGGGCGCCCCGTCGTCACGGGCCCCGGGCAGGCCTGCGAGCGTTCGCCCCCCGCCTTCGTTCATGATCGACGACCCCGCCCTGGCGGCGTCCCTGGCGGGCATGAGCTCGGCCGCGGCGCCCGGGGAGCCGAGCTGGACGACCTACGTCGAGACCGTCGGCGTGCTCATGGCGCTGCTCGAGCAGGACAGGGGCGATCTGCGCGGGCACTCCGCGCTCGTCTGCCGCCTGTGTCGCAAGCTCGCCGAGCGCCTGGAGCTGACGGAGGCCCAGCGCGAGCCCATCCTCGTGGCCGCCCAGATCCACGACCTGGGCAAGGCGGGCGTCTACCACCTCACGCCCCTCAACGTGTTCCAGTACGAGGGGCATCGGGCGCGCGCGCAGAAGACCTATCTGGCACCGCTGCGTCTCTTGGACTCCGCCCATCTGCCCGTCGGCACGCACGAGACGCTGACGCATATGTACGAACGCTACGACGGTCGTGGCTTCCCCGATCGCAAGAAGGGCAAGGAGATCCCCCTCGGCGCGCGAGTCTTGGCGGTCGCGGAGACCTACGCCGATCTGACCACGCACGACAAGAATCCCTATCGCAAGAAGCTCGCGCCCACGGAGGCGTGCGACGCGATGGAGCACTACTCCGAGCGCTTCTTCGACCCCACCACCCTGGCCCTGCTGCGGCGCTTGGTGGTCGGTGACGAGCTTCAGCACGAGCTGCTCGCGGATCGCAAGAAGGTGCTGCTCGTCGACCCCGATCTCGAGGAGTCGACCGTGCTCGAGATGCGGCTGTCGGAGCGCGGCTTCGACGTCGTGATCGCGCGGGACGCGGACTCCGCGCTCGCCAAGGCCGCGTCCGGCGGATTCGATGGCGCGATCCTGGAGGTCGAACTCTCCGGCCGTGACGGCTTCGCGCTCTTCGAGCCCCTGCGTGAAGCCCTCGGTAGCGCCGCGCCCATCCTCTTCCTCACGGGCAAGTCGGACGATCAGAGCGTGCGCCGGGGCTTCGGCCTCGGCGCCGTCGACTATCTGGTCAAGCCCGCTTCGCCCGAGGTCGTGGCGGCCAAGCTGCGCCAGGCGATCGAAGCCTCGCGCGGACGGGCCGGAGGCGTCTCCGGCTCGCTGACTCAGATGGCCCTGCCCGACGTGATCCAGATCCTGGGCAGCGGTCGCAAGAGCGGACGGCTCGAGCTGAACGCCGCGGGGCGCCGCGGAGAACTCTACTTCGTCGAGGGCTCCATCCACCACGCGACCTTCGGGCCGGTGCAAGGCGCCGAGGCGGTCTACGCCATGCTCCTGCTCGACCACGGCGACTTCCGCCTCGACCCCTCGTCCGAGACTCCACAGCGCAGCATCGAGATGAGCACGGAGGGCCTGCTGCTCGAGGGCATGCGACGGATGGACGAAGCGCGGCGCTGACGTCGACGAGGTCGACCTCGTTCAGCGCAGCAGCAGCCAGATCGACGAGGCTCCCGCGGCCAGCACCAGGAGGTAGAGCGCGAAACGCAGCATGCCACGCCGCCGCTCGCGCGCGGAGGCGTGTCGGGCCCGGAAGGACGGCGCGACCACGAAGGCCAGGGCGCCGAGTCCGAGGCAAGCGCCCGTGCAGGCCATCAACAGGCGGGCCTCGGAGGCCGAGGACCCAAAGCGCGAGGTCAGCTCGCTCCCTGGGAGCAGGTAGGGCGCCACGGCCACCAGCGCGAAGGCGCCCATGCTGGCGAGGGCGACCCAGAGCGCACCGGCGAGGCGTTTGCGGCGCTCCCCAGGGAGCTGTCCTTCGTCACCCAGCCGCGCGCTGACGCTGGGCGCCAGCTCCATGGCCCCGCCCAGGACGCGCACGGCGCCCGCCACGTACAGCATCATCCCCAAGGCGGCGGCGCTGCTGGCGAGCCCACCGAGGCCCTCTCCCGCGCGCGGTTGCATGGCGAAGCCGCCCAGGATCGCGGCCGGCGGGAAGGCGCCGACGAGCAGTGCGCGCGCGAGGCGCGGCCTCCGGCCCAGTTGCCCGATACCAACTGCAAGGCACGCCAGGGGCGGCAGCCAAGCCAACCATGGATGGACGGGCGTGCTCGACGTCATGGCTAGCGGGATGGGGCCGAGTAGTGACCAGGCCAGAAGACCGGAGAGTCCCACGACCGCACGAGAGCGCAGCCTCAGACGCAGAACACCAAAATTCACACTCTGGCCGTCTTCCATGGCCCGCTCCATGGGATATGCTGCCCGCCAAGTGCGAGTTTGTCATCAGTGTGGCGCGAGCGGCAAAGCGGAAGGCCGCTTTTGCGCGTCGTGCGGAGCGACGCGGAAGGACGAACACTCGTCCGGCGCCAGCGATCCACTCGTCGGCCGTACGGTCGGCGGCGCCTACACCATCCAGGAGATCGTCGGTGTCGGCGGCATGGGGCGCGTCTATCGCGCGGAGCAAGCGGTGCTCGGCCGCACGGTCGCGGTGAAGGTCATCCACCCGCATCTGCTGGGTGACGAGGCCACGGTTGCGCGCTTCTACACCGAGGCGCGGGCCGCGAGCAGCCTGAACCACCCCAACAGCGTCTCCATCTTCGACTTCGGCCGAACCGACGACGGCATCCTCTTCCTGGCCATGGAGTACCTGGTCGGGAAGGACCTCGCGCTCGTCATGCACGAGGAGGGGCCGCTGCCCTTCGGACGCATCATCCGCATCCTCGACGCCACGCTCGACGCCCTGGGAGAAGCCCACGCCCTCGGAGTCGTGCATCGGGATCTCAAGCCCGAGAATATCCTGCTCAAGCGGCAGCGCTCGGGTCGAGACCTGGTCAAGGTCGTGGATTTCGGTCTGGCGACCATCACCGACGCGCACTCCACCTCCATCACGCGGCCCGGACTCGTCTGCGGCACGCCCGACTACATGGCCCCCGAACAAGGTCGCGGCGAAGTCGTGGACGGTCGCTCCGACCTCTACGCCCTGGGCGTCGTGCTGTTCGAGCTACTGACCGAGAAGCTCCCCTTCGAGGACGAGACGCCGACGCGCGTGGTCCTGCGTCACATCAACGACCCCATCCCCGATCCGCGCGAGATCGCTCCGCAGCGCAAGATCCCCGAATCCCTGGTTCGCGTGCAGCAGAAGGCCATGGCCAAGCTGCGCGAGGATCGCTACCAGACGGCCGAGGCGATGCGCGAGGCGCTCGCCGAAGCGCGCCGCGAGATCGAGACCCAACGGAAGCGGGCGACCAACGTCTGCGGCAGCTGTGGGGAGCCGAATCCCGAGTCGATGCGCTTCTGCGGGAGCTGCGGCACCCGCCTCACGGGCAAGTTCGAGCTGCCGCCCTCCGTGACCCCGGTCTCTCCGAGGCCTTCCTTCATCCCCGTGACTGGCCGCACGCGCGAGCTGGTCGGTCGCGCCGAGGCGATGGGCGCGCTCGACCGCTACCGCACGGAGGCCGAGGGGCGTCCGCTCAGCGTGCGCGTCGTCGGAGAGATCGGCGTCGGCAAGACGCGCCTCTTGCGTGAGTTCGCCTCGCGCTGCGCTACGGCCGGCGATGTGGTCGTGGTCGTGGGCCCGCATCCGAGTGATGCCCCCGTGCCCTACTACGCGCTGCGGCGCCTGGTCACGGATCTGCTGCAGGTCCCCCTCGAGGAGCTGGCCGCTCAAGCGGCCGACGAGGAGCGCTGGCCCGACGGCTTGGTGCGCGCGGGCTTCGACGAGTTGGCGGAACCCCACGGCCTGGTTGGCGTCGAGTGGGGCGGTCGGGAGGGAGCCGTGGCGCTGGCTCTGGCCGCGGCCGCGGAAGACGCCATGGAACGTCACGCGGCTTCGCGTTGCACGCTCATCGTGGACGACTTGCAGCTCGTCGACGGCCCCAGCCGTGTGGCCCTGAGCCAGTTCTCCGAGGCCTTCGAGGGTCGCTCGACCCTGCTCGTGACGGCTGGCGATGGCCATTACGTGGCGGCGGAGGGCGTGCAGCTGCTCACGCTGCAAGGCCTCGACTCGGTCGACGCGGCGCGCTTCATGGGCCATCCGACTCCCGTGGGTCGCGAAGCGGACGTGACGCCAGTGGCCGACCGCCGCTTCCTCCCCCTCTACCTCGAACAGCTCGTCTTCGCGGGCGCGACCTTCCTGGACGAACCCGGCCTGCCCAAGCGACTCGCGGACGCGGTGGCGCAGCGCGTGGACAGCCTCAGCTTGCCCGCGAGACGCGTGCTGCAGGCCGCGGCGATCCTCGGACAAGAGACGACGCTCGAGATCCTGGGTCGCGTGGCGTCGCCCGAGGATCTCGAGGGCATCGAAGAGGTCACACGCCGCGGGCTCGTGCAGCGTGACGGCACCAAGATCCGTGTCGTCCATCGCTTCGTGCGCGAGCTGGTCGAGGCCTCGATCCCGGCGCAGGCACGACGCAAACTGCACCGACGTGCCCTCGACGTGCTGGGCAAGCTCAACGCGCCCATCGAAGAGCGCGCCGAGCACGCGTTTCACTGCGGCGAGCCGCTGACGGCGCTGATGAGCCTGGAACGCATGGGCGACGCGGCCTTCGGGCGCGGTGACGCCACGGGTGCGGTGCTGGCCTATCGTCGCGCGCTCTTCTTGGCGCGCCGCGAGATGCTCGAGAGCGGCGACGCGGTGATGGATGAGGCGCTGGTGACGTTCAGTCGCAAGCTCGGCGACGCCATGGCGCACGCGGGCGATCTCTCGACCGCGGACGGCGTGCTGCGCGAAGCCATCGACCTCACGCTGCCTCGCAGCATGGAGCGCCTGCGCCTCTGGGTCAGCCTGGGTCGCGTCGCCCATTTTCGTAAGCGACCGCGTGACGCCCTGCGCTTCTTCGGACGCGCCCTCGAGAGGGTCGGCGGCGGCGAGCATCGCGGCGTCGAGGCGACCATTCAGCTCTACCTCGGCCGCATCCGCCGTGAAGGCGGCGACCAACGCAACGCCGCCAACGCCTATCGTCGCGCCTCGGAGCTGCTCGAGGAGATCAGCGCCCCCGTGGCCGAGCGTGCGCGCTGCCGCATCGAGCTGGGCGAGGTCCTGATCGACGCGGGTGACGCCAAGGGCGCGGAGCAGTTCCTGTCGATCGCGGAGGGCTACGCTCGCGCGGCGGAGTCTCCGGCCCTCGAGGCTGCGGCTCAGGGAGCGCTGGGCACTCTGGCAGAGCTGGCTGGCGACACGGCGGCGGCCAAGACTCGCTACCGTTGCGCGGCGCGGCTCTCGGCGCGCGCCGGCGATGCCGCCAACAGCAAGCGTTGGGGAACCGCCGCGGCGGCCTTCGGCGGCTAGAGTCCGGCCCCATCGTCCGGTTCCCGAGGCTCGACGGCGTGATCGGTCGACGCGCTGGCTCGGCAGCGCCTCGCGGACCCGCTCTGCCCTCAATTGGGGAACTGTACGTGACTTGCACGGTGCCGAGAGCTGTTGCTAGGCTGCGGCGCTCCAGCCCCCCCCGGCTCCGTCCGCTCCCTCTTCCCACGCTGACGTCGGGCCATGCCCGCGGAGTCCCTATGCGAGCCCTCTTCCGCCAACTCTTGGCCTTCCTCGCGTTTTCCCTGCCCATCCTCTCGCTCCCCGCTTGCGCGGTGCCCACCTCGAGCGAGTCCCTGTCTCCCGACGAGGTCTCGTCTTCGAGCGCAGCCATCGTCAACGGCGAGCGCACCGATCGCAACGAGCAGGCCGTCGTCGTGGTCTACGACCGGGCCGGCGGATTGTGCACGGGCACGCTCATCACCCCACGCGTCGTGCTCACTGCGAAGCACTGTGTGCAGCGTCCCGGAGCCTCCACGACCACCCCACCGGGTGATTTCTTGGTCGGTATCGGCGACAACATCAACGCCCTGACTCAGACCTTCCGCGTCAACGCCGTGCGCACGACGCCCGGCGTATGGACCGAGGCTTCGGACGGCAGCGTTCGTGGCGCGCTCTTCGGCATCGACGTGGGCTTGCTCACGCTGACCAGCGGCTCGACCATCCCGCCGATTCCCGTGCATCGCGATTCGCCGGCCTCACTCATCGGGCAGCCTGCGCGCGCCGTGGGCTTTGGTCAGACGCCTTCGACGGGCGGAAACGCGGGCGTCAAGTATCGCGTCATGACCACCGCGGTCGGCATGATGGGCGGCGTGATCTACACGGGCCCCACCATCTGTCAGGGCGACTCGGGCGGTCCGCTGATCTGGCCTGCGGGCCCCGATGGCGACGAGGTCTTCGGCACCGCGTCCTTCGGTCAGGGCTGCGGTGTGGGCGAGAACGGCTACAACCGCCTGGACACCTTCCTCGACATGATCGACGAAGTGGTCGGCGCGTCGGGCGACTGCCTCAACAACGGCGCGGAAGTCTGCGATGGCTTCGACAACAACTGCGATGGCGAGGTCGACGAGACCTGCAAGGCCATCGGCGAGACCTGCACGGACGACTCCGAGTGCATCACGCTCACCTGTGCCGAGACCAGCGCAGGTCACGTCTGCACCCAGGCGTGTGATCCGCTGAGGCCCTTCGTGGGCTGTCCTCCCGGCGACCATTGCTCGCGGACCACGGGCTGTGATGGCTACTGCGTGCCCGGTCAAGCCGGAACGGCGGGCATCGGCGTCGCCTGTACGGACGACACGGACTGCGACTCCCTCAACTGCATGGATCCCGGCGACCACGCCAAGCGCTGCTTGGATCCGTGCCAGGGGGACGCGGGCATGTGCCTCTCGGGTGAAGTCTGCGCCGCCAACGTGGGCGCCTGTGGAGGCTGCGTACCGGCCGAGATCGTCACCGGCGCCAGGGGCCTCGGCGAGGCCTGCACGGCAGGCACGCAGTGCGGCTCGGGGAACTGTCTGGAGGATGGAGATGCGAGCTACTGCTCCCGCGCCTGCACCTCCGACGCCGAGTGCGGCGACAGCTATCACTGCCGAACCACGGCCGCTGGCGATGGTGTCTGCGCCGTCGGCTCACGAGGCGACACGGGCGCTCCGTGCAACGTCAACGCCGACTGCACCACCGGTCTCTTCTGCGCGACCCGCGGCACGGCCAGCTGGTGCACCAACTTCTGCACCGGTGAGGGCGATTGCCCGGGAGGCTTCGGCTGCGTCGAGGTCGCGCCCGACACGCGTGTCTGCGCGCCCGGGACCGCCGCGGTTCTCGGCCAGGCTTGCACCGTGCCGGCCGACTGCCTGAGCGGCTTCTGCCAACCGGTGGGACCGGCCGACGAGCTCCAGTGCTCGCGCATCTGCGGCGTCGGCTCCAGCTGTGGACCGGGCTTCGAATGCGTGCGCGCGTCCGGCGGTGTCGACGCCGTGTGCGTCGCGGTTCCGCCTCCCGCGCACAGCAGCGGCGGTTGCGTCATCAGCTCCGCTCGCGCCTCGTCCGCTGGAACGTGGCCTTCCGTGTTCGGGACCTTGTCCCTCTTCGGTCTTCTCTGGCTGCGCCGTCGGGCCCGGTCATGAGTCCCCGCAGCCATGGCTTCCGCGGCCTCGCTCTCGTGGCCGCGCTGGCGTCGAGCGCCTGCGCCGTGCCCACCACACCCGTCGCGGGCCAGAGCGCGCCCATCGTCGACGGCGTGCTCGAGACCGGCCGACCCGAGGTCGTCTACCTCTGGAACCTCGCCGCGGGCGCCGCTTGCACGGCGACCATCATCGCCCCTCGGCTGGTGCTGACGGCGAAGCATTGTGTGCAGCAGGGCAGTTCGAGCTCCGCCGCGCCTGCGTCGGGCTTCCGCGTCTACGTGGGCACCTCGGGCGACTCCTTCACCAAGCAGTACTTCGTCTCCGAGGTGCGCCCGGCGCCTGGTCGCTGGGACATGAGCGACGCCACGGACGTGGCCGTGCTGATCCTCGCCAGCCCCGCGAGCGAACCGCCCATGCAGGTCTCCTACGACGATCCGCGGACCATCGTCGGGCAGACGTACACGGCGGTCGGCTACGGTCAGACGCCGGCCGGCAGGGCGGGTACGAAGTACAGCACCCACAAGACCGTCGAGAACGTACAGAACGGCTTCGTGCTCGTGGAGCCCGCGGTCTGCTCGGGCGACTCGGGCGGTCCCTTGATCGGCCCCGACGGCAAGATCTACGGCGTCGCCTCCTTCATCTACAGTCCCGATGGGCGCTCCAGCCCGAGCTGCGGCACGGCGCCGGGCGCCTACAACTCGACCCAGCGCTTCCAGGCCTTCATCGAGCAAGCCCTCGAGGACTCCGGCACCTGCGTGCCCACCGAGGAGATCTGCAACAGCCGGGACGACAACTGCGACGGACGCGTCGACGAGGTCTGCACCCCACTCGGCGAGCGCTGCTCCACGAACGACCAATGCGTCGGCCAGACCTGCGGCGACACCCCCGCGGGACGCATCTGCACCCTCGACTGTGATCCCCTGCGACCGACCCTCGGTTGTCCATCGGGCATGTACTGCGCCAAGGCTGACGGCTGTGGCGGCTACTGCACGCCGGGCGCCGCGGGCACGTTGGCCGTGGGCGAGGACTGCACCGCCGACACCGACTGCGCGACCGCGTATTGCACCGATCCGGGCGACGGAAGGCAGCGTTGCTTGGCGGCTTGCGAAGGCGACCTCGGCCTGTGCTTGGCCGGCGAGGTCTGCGCCGCCCGAGCCGGCGTCTGTGGCGGCTGCGTGGATCGTGACCTCGTGACCGGCCACCGCGGCATCGGCGAGCCCTGCGCCGCTGACGAGGAATGCCTCTCGGCCCAATGCCTGGACGACGAAGGGGCGCGCTACTGCACGCGCCGCTGTGAGGACAGCAGCGCTTGCGTCGACGGCTTCCACTGTCGCGGCGGCAGCTGCATCCGAGGTCCCCTCGAGGGCACGGGCGGCGGCTGTGTGAACAACGACGACTGCGCCGATCGCATCTGCGCGAACCGGGCCGACGGGCTGCGCTGGTGCACGCGCTTCTGCACCACGGCCGACGACTGTCCGAGCGGACTCAGCTGCACCGTCGTGGGCAGCGCCAGCGTCTGCGCGCCCGACCTCGGTCTCGTCGGACAGGACTGCGTGGGCAACGAGGAGTGCGCCAGCGGCCTGTGCGCGCTGGGCACTCCCGCCGGTGACATCTGCACTCGCTTCTGCGGTGCGGGTGCAGCCTGCTCGCCCGGCTTCGAATGCACGCGCATCGGCGACGGCACGAGCGCCGTCTGCATCCCCGCCAGCGTCCCGTCGAGCGGTGGCGGTTGCGCCGTGCGATCCACGCCGCGGGGCGCAGCGTCGCCCCGAGGTTTGGTCCCGCTGCTGGCCGCACTGGGCCTGCTCGTGTGGCGCCGCCGACGACGTTGAGATCGGGGGCGTCTCGCCCCTTCGGCTGCTATCGTACCGGCGTCATGCGCCTCGCCCTCCTCTCCTTCGCGCTCGTGCTCCTGTCCGGATGTACGGACCTGAGCAGCTTCGCGACCCCGGCCGGTCAGCGCTACACCGGCATCGTGGTGGGCAGCGATGACGTGACCTGTGGGGACGAGGCGTCGTGCTCCTTCATCCGGCGCGGCTTCAGCTCGGGGACGCGTCTCACCATGAGCTTCGATCCCACCAGTCGCGCCTCGAGTCCCGGTGACCTCACGACGGCGGGCGAGGCCTGTGGCGTCACCCTCGACCACACGCCGCTCTTGGCCATCCCCGCCCTCGCCCACGACAGCCTCTCCCTCTACGACTTCCCCGGAGAGGGTCACGTCGAGAGCGAGATGTACGCGCTCAAGCCCACCACGGGACCGCTCGCGGGACGCGACATGATGGCCTTCGTCACGCTGATCGATGGGGGTCGCGTGGAAGTGCGCCTGATCTCGGGCGCCGGCCGTGAGGCCTGCGGTCCCAGCGACTGCGACCGCTTCGCGCGCCACGAGTGTGACTTCTTCGGCGTGTTCAGTCTCAATCGCGAGGCCGTCTCTCCATGACGGCGCCCGTGGCGCGCCCGGCGCTTCTGCTCGGCATCGAGTCGTCCTGCGACGAGACCGCCGCCGCGCTCGTGGATGAACAGGGCACGGTCTTCGCCGACGTCGTGGCGTCCCAGATCGCGCTGCACGCGCCCTATGGTGGCGTCGTGCCCGAGCTCGCAGCGCGCGCGCACCTCGAGTCCATCTCGCACGTGGTCGAAGCAGCTCTCACGAAGCTGCCCGAGGGCGTGTCGCTCGACGCCGTCGCCGTGACCACGGGTCCCGGCTTGGTCGGGGCGCTGGTGACGGGCGTGGAGTTCGCCAAGGCCTTCGCCTTCGCCCGCGGCCTGCCCGTGATCGCCGTGAACCACCTCGAAGCGCACCTCCTGGCCGTCCACCTGAGGCGCGACGAGGCCGTGGTCGGGCCCGCCTATCCCTACGTTGGCTTGCTCGCGAGCGGCGGCCACACGGCGCTCTATCGTGTGGACGCGCCCGAGGACATCGCGCTCCTCGGGCAGACGCGCGACGACGCCGCGGGTGAGGCCTACGACAAGGTGGCCAAGCTGCTCGGCCTCGGCTACCCGGGCGGACCCGTGATCGATCGCCTGGCCGCCAAGGGCGATGCGCGCGCCGTCGTCCTGCCGCGTCCCATGGTCGGAAAGAAGGGCCTCGAGTTCAGCTTCAGCGGCCTGAAGACAGCCGTGGCGCGTCACGTGGAGCGCGAGGGTCCGCCGGTCGACGAGGCCTCCATGGCCGATTTCTGCGCGTCGTTCCAGCGCGTGATGGTCGACGCCCTCGCCCGGCGCGCCGTCGCGGCCTGCGTGCAGGAGGAGCTCTCGGACCTCGTCCTCGCCGGAGGCGTGGCGGCGAACTCGGGCCTGCGCGCGCGTGCCCGCGAACTCTGTGCCGCGGCGGGCCTGCGCCTGCACACGCCTCCCCTCGCGTCCTGCACCGACAACGCGGCCATGGTCGCCTACACCGGCGCCCTGGCCTTCGCGCGGGGCGAGCGAGCCGATGACGAGGGGCTGCGCGTCTACTCTCGCGATCCCGCTCGGCGACGCGGTCGCTTTCGCCCGGACGGAAGCTTGATCGCCCTGAGCTGACCGCGTCCCGCGGTGCGCGCCTGCCTCAGGCCGTTCGTGTACAGCCCGCGGCGAGCGCGCGGACCTTGTCGGCGACCCGTAAGAGCGCCTCGTCGTCCGTCGCGGCCGCTGCGATCTCGCGCACCACGGCCGAGCCCACGACGACGGCGTCGCAGTGCTTGGCGGCGGCGCGCACGTCGTCGGCCGTCGAGACGCCGAAGCCGAGGGCGACGGGTTTGCCGGCGCGGGCACCAACGCGAGCGGCCTCGCGCGCGGCCGACTCGAGATCTGGCGCGTCGGATCCCGTGACGCCGGTCATGGAGACGCAGTAGAGGAAGCTCGTGGCCAGCGCGGCGGCCGCATCCGCGCGCGCCTCCGTGCTCGTGGGAGCCGCCAGCGGCACCCAGTCGAGCCCTACCTGCAGCGCGGCATCGCGCAGCCCCGCGCACTCCTCGGGCGGAAGATCCACGACCAAGAGTCCGTCCACACCCGCGGCGTGCGCGTCCCGTGTCAGTCGCTGCTCGCCGTAGCTCAGGATCGGGTTGATGTAGCCGAAGAGCACGATCGGCACTTCGCTCGTCTGGCGCACGCGTCGCACGACCTCGAGTACGCCGGGCAGCGTCGTGCCCGCGGCGAGGGCTCGCTGACTCGCGCGCTGGATGGTCGGACCGTCGGCGGTGGGATCGCTGAAGGGGACGCCCAGCTCGATCACGTCGGCGCCCGCGTCGGCGGCGGCCAGCACGAGCGCCGGCGTCAGCGCCAGGTTCGGATCGCCAGCGCATACGTAGATCACGAGCGCCGCGCGATTCTCCGCGGCGGCGTGCGCGAGGGCTTCGCCAATGCGGCTCATGACGCACCTCCGCGCTCGGCCAGCGCTTGCTTCACCGTGGCGAGATCCTTGTCGCCGCGTCCCGAGAGGTTCAAGAGCACCAACGCGCCTTCGGGCAGCAGCTCGCGCAGCTTGTGCAAGCCCGCCACGGCGTGGCTCGACTCCAGCGCCGGCAGGATGCCCTCCGTACGCGTCAAGAGCTCGAAGGCCGAGAGCGCCTCCCCGTCCGTGACCGAGAGATAGCGCGCGCGCCCCGACACCATCAGGTGCGCGTGCTCCGGACCGACGCCCGGATAGTCCAAGCCCGCGCTGATCGAGTGGGCCTCGACGATCTGTCCGTCGTCCGTCTGCAGCACGTAGCTCTTGGAACCGTGCAGCACGCCGACTCGGCCCTCGGTCAGCGTCGCCGCGTGCTTGCCCGTCTCGATGCCTTCGCCCGCGGCCTCGATGCCCACGAGCGCGACCTCGGCGTCGTCCAGGAAGGCGGAGAAGATGCCCATGGCGTTCGAGCCGCCGCCCACGCAAGCGACCACGGCGTCCGGCAGACGCCCCGTGCGGTCGAGGATCTGGGCACGCGCCTCGACGCCGATCACGGCCTGGAAGTCGCGCACGATGCTGGGGTAGGGGTGCGGTCCCGCGACGGATCCGACGCAGTAGGCGGTCGTCCGCACGTTGGTCACCCAATCGCGCAACGCCTCGTTCATCGCGTCCTTCAGCGTGCGTGAACCCGCCTCGACCGCGTGCACCTGCGCTCCGAGCATGTGCATGCGCTCCACGTTCGGCGCCTGCCTGCGCACGTCCTCGGCGCCCATGTAGACCTCGCACGGCAGATCCATCAGTGCGCAGGCCGTGGCCGTCGCGACGCCGTGCTGCCCGGCGCCGGTCTCGGCGATCACGCGGGCCTTGCCCATGCGTTTCGCGAGCAGCACCTGTCCCAAGGTGTTGTTCACCTTGTGCGCGCCGGTATGGCAGAGGTCCTCGCGCTTCAACCAGACGTCCAGCTGCACGGCCTCGGACAGCCTGCGCGCGGGATAGATCGGCGTCGGTCTCCCGACGTAGTCCTTCAGCAGTGCCTCGAGATCCGCCCGGAAGATCTCATCGGCCTGGGCCTGTCGATAGGCCTCCGTGAGCTCCTCGAGGGCGGGCATCAGAGTCTCGGCGACGTATCGTCCTCCGAAGTCTCCGTAGCGTCCGGCGAAAGCCTGGCTGGTCATGTTCCGCACATGGCACGGCCTCGCCGTCGCAGCAACGAGCACCTGCCTTGGTCGTGGCTCATCCTGCGTGGCGTACGGCGGACACGAAGGCTGCGAGCAGCGCCGCGTCCTTGTGACCGGGTGCGCTCTCGACTCCGCTGGCGACATCCACTCGCGCGGGCCGGACGTGGGCGATCGCCGCTCCGACGTTCTCGGCGGTCAAACCACCCGCAAGGGTGAGTGGTCGCACACGCGCCAGCTCGGCGGCCAGGTCCCAATCGCAGACCACGCCCGTGCCGCCCACGGTGCCAGGCGCGTGGGCGTCGAGCAGGAGATGCTCCCCGCCATAGCGCCGCGCCAGCTCGAGCACCGCGGGGCCCGTCGCGCGCAGCGCCTTGAAGGCGTGGGGCAGCATCGCGTTGAGCGTCTCCACCGACTCCTCCCCGTGCAGTTGGGCCAAGCCCACGCCAGTCTCGGCCAGGACGTTCCGCATCGCCTCCACGCTGGCGTCCACGAACACGCCCACGACGCGCGCGCGCTCGCCCACGGCGTCGACGATCCGGCGCGCTTCGCTCAGCCCACAGCGTCGCTTCGACCCGGGCCAGAAGTTCAGCCCCAACCACTCGACGTCCAGCGCCAGGCAGCGCTCGGCATCCTCGAGCCGCGTGATGCCGCAGATCTTGACGGTGACCATCCCTGGCTCTAGCAGCCGGCAATCGCCGAGGCACGTGTTCCGGCGTCGTCGTGCCAGATGGCCCATGAGTGCACCGATGTCCCCATCTGCGGCCGAAATGCAGCGGCTCCTTGGCCGGGAAAGTGAGTTCGATCACGGCCAACAATTCGGCTGGCGCTTACTGCCCCTGGGTTCATTCTTCGGTCACCGAACGGATGCACCGAGAGTGCACCATTACGCAGCAAGTTGCTCGAAGGAGCACCATGGATATGACAGCGACGAACACAAAGGGCGACGGACAGTCAGTCGTTCGTGAAGAACTCTCCTCGGTGGTGATCCGCTTCGCCGGCGATTCCGGTGATGGCATGCAGCTGACCGGCAGCCAATTCGGCGCCACCAGCGCGCTGATGGGCAACGACCTCGCGACCTTCCCGGACTATCCGGCCGAGATCCGGGCCCCTGCCGGCACGACCTACGGTGTCAGTGGCTTCCAGGTGCACTTCGCGTCCAAGGACATCCGCACTCCCGGTGACGCACCGGACGTGCTCGTGGCCATGAACCCGGCCGCGCTGATGGTGAACCTGGCGCAGCTGAAGCCCCATGGCGTGTTGGTCATCAACACGGACGCCTTCACCCCGGCCAACCTGAAGAAGGCTGGTTACGACCACAATCCCCTCGAGGACCATTCCCTCGACGCCTACCGACTGCTCGCGGTGGACATCACCAAGCGGACGCTCGAGGCGGTGCGCCCGCACGGTCTGTCGAGCAAGGACGCCGGACGCTGCAAGAACGTCTGGACCCTCGGCCTGCTCTACTGGCTCTTCGATCGCGATCCGATGCCCACCACGCAGTGGCTCGAGACCAAGTTCAGGAAGATGCCCGACGTCGCCGCGGCCAACATCGCGGCCCTGCGCGCCGGGCACATCTTCGCCGAGAACACGGCGATGCCCAACGGCATCCACCCCTACCAGGTGCCGAAGGCGGAGCTCCCGAAGGGCCTCTACCGCAGCATCGACGGCAACACCGCCGCGGCCTACGGCATCGTCATGGGCGCCAGGCTCGCCAACTTGCCAATCATGTACGGCTCCTACCCCATCACGCCTGCTTCCTCCTTGCTCCATCACCTGGCCAAGCTGAAGCACATGGACGTGACGACCTTCCAGGCCGAGGACGAGATCGCGGCCGTGTGCTCGGCCATCGGCGCCTCCTTCGGCGGTGCCCTCGGCGTCACCGGCACCTCGGGCCCGGGCCTCGCCCTCAAGACCGAAGCGGTGGGCCTGGCGATCGGCGCCGAGCTGCCTCTCGTGATCGTGAACGTGCAGCGCGGCGGACCCTCCACCGGTCTGCCCACCAAGACCGAGCAATCGGATCTGCTCTTCGCCATCTACGGTCGCAACGGCGACGCGCCTCTGCCCGTGTTGGCGGCGGCCACGCCCGGCGATTGTTTCCACATGGCGGTCGAGGCCGTGCGCATCGCGACGCAGTTCATGACGCCCGTCATCCTGCTCACGGATGGCTTCCTCGCGAACAGCGCGGAGCCCTGGCAGATCCCCGACCTCGACAGCTACGAGCCCTTCCCGGTCACGTTCCAGGAGGAGGACACCGAGGACTTCCAGCCCTTCAAGCACGATGCCAACGGTGTGCGTCGCTGGGTGAAGCCCGGTACGCCCAACCTGATGTACCGCGCCGGTGGCCTCGAGAAGGCCGACGGTCCCGGCAACATCTCCTACGATCCCGACAACCATCAGGCGATGACCAAGCTGCGCGCCAACAAGGTGGCCGGAGTCGCCAACACCATCCCCGCGGCTTCCATCGAGCAGGGCGACACGACGGGTGACCTCGTCTACGTCGGCTGGGGCTCCACCCACGGCGCCATCACTCAGGCGGTCGCTCAGCTGCGCGAGGAGGGCCACTCGGTCAGCCACATCCATCTGCGATACCTGAACCCACTGCCCAGGGGTCTCGAGAAGCTCCTGCGTGGCTTCAAGCACGTGGTCGTGCCCGAGATGAACAACGGCATGCTCGACAAGGTGCTCCGGTCCGAATTCCTGATCGACGCCAAGGGCATCGACAAGGTCAAGGGCTTGCCCTTCCAGATCCGCGAACTCGTCGAAGATGGCCGTCAGCGTCTAGGCGCGAAGCCCGAGAAGAACTCCAACGTCGTCGCCATGGGAGCTGAATGATGAACGCCACGATTCCCGCGTCCGCCCTGAAGAAGAAAGACTTCGCCTCGGATCAGGACATCCGCTGGTGCCCTGGCTGTGGCGACTACGCCATCCTCTCGGGTGTCCAGAAGGCCATGGCCGACATCGGTGCGGCGCCGCATCAGGTGGCCGTGGTCTCCGGCATCGGCTGCTCGAGCCGCTTCCCCTATTACATGGGGACCTACGGCTTCCACAGCATCCACGGACGCGCTCCGGCGATCGCGACGGGCCTGAAGCTCGCGAACCCCGACTTGCACGTGTGGGTGATCACCGGTGACGGCGATGGCCTCTCCATCGGTGGAAACCACATGCTGCACGCGCTGCGTCGCAACGTGGACCTGAACATCATCCTGTTCAACAACAAGATCTACGGGCTCACGAAGGGACAGTACTCGCCGACCACCGAGGTCGGTCACGTCACGCCGTCCTCGCCCTACGGTTCCGTCGACCTGCCCGTGATCCCGGCGCGCTTCGCCTTGGGCGCCGGCGCGGGTTTCGTGGCGCGCGGCTACGACGTGGCCAAGGAGCTGCCCGAGCTCTTCGTCGAGGCCCACGCCCATCAGGGCGCGTCCTTCGTGGAGGTCCTGCAGAACTGCGTGGTCTTCAACGACGGCACCTTCGATGAGGTGAACAACAAGAAGACCGGCTCCGACCATCGCATCTGGGTCAAGAACGGCGAGCCGATGATCTTCGGCCAGAATTCCGACAAGGGAATTCGCGTCAACCCGACCAGCGGGCACCTCGAAGCGGTCGAGCTGGGCAACGGCATCACCGAAGCCGATCTTTGTCTTCACGAAGAGACCAACGTCGAGCGCGCGTGGGACCTCTCGCACATGAAGACGCTCACCGCCTTCGGCGTGCTCTACCGCGTCGAAGCCGTCGCCTACGACGCCGCCGTGCGTCAGCAGGTCGCCGACATCCACAAGAAGAAGGGCAACCTCTCGATGGAGGAGTTGCTCCGCCAGGGTCACACCTGGCAGGTCGACTGATCTTGCTGGGAGGGGCTTGCTGCCCCTCCCCCCCTTCCGCGGGCGGCCGCGGCAGGGGACCCCCCTCGCCAATTCGCCTGGCCTGCGGCCAGCGCTGCGCGCGGGGCCCTAGGCCCGCTTGCCTTTCGTCGTGGGCGCTTGGGCACAGACCGGGGACGTTGGCGCCCCTCCCCCCTTCCGCGGGCGGCCGCGGCAGGGGACCCCCCTCCCCAATTCGCCTGGCCTGCGGCCAGCGCTGCGCGCGGGGCCCGACCGCTCAGCCAGAGCCCCAACCGGTGCGTCGCCTCGCGGCGCTCCTCCGCCATCGAGCCATCCTCCTGCCTCACGCAGATGTGACTGGTCCTGCTTCCCAGATCGAGGCCAACCGTGTTCCACGGTCGGCCTGCCTTCCTGCGCCCTCGAGCGCGTCTTTTCGTGAGGCGTGAGTATTCACCACCTCGACTGAAAGCATGCCGGCCACTTCATCCCTTCTCTTGCCTCTCGTCACAAGCGCGTGGGCATGGACTGCGGGGGCGCTCGCTCATCGAGCCTCGTCGGGTGCGCGTGGGCACGGATGGGGGCGCGATTGGCCGGTCCTGACTCGCGCCTTGATGACGCTTCGACGGTCGATCGTGGGGTGCGGGACTTGTCCCGCACCGAGCTCGTCGTCGTCGCTGTCGATGCGGCGTGCGTCGCTGCCCGTCGTCGGGTCCGGCGCGCGCGAGCGCTGCGCCCTACGGCCAACTGTCTACAAGCTCGACTCCAGCTCGGCCCTACGCCCGCTTGCCCGTCGT
>JAACVI010000574.1 GCA_009992505.1 Myxococcales bacterium | reverse complement strand
CGCCGCCGCGTGCGCCGAAGAAGAAGGGCAAGGTCGAGCGCGCCGTGCGCTACGTGAAGAGCTCGTTCTTCAAGGTCCGCGAAGACTGCGGTGGATTCAGCGATATTGACCATGCGAACAACGCCCTCGCGCGTTGGAATGTTGAGACCGCTGGGCTTCGCAAGCACGGGACGACGGGGCGTCGACCGCTGGAGCACTTCGAGGAGGAGCGCGCTACCCTTCTACGCCTTCCAACCGTTCGTTTCGAGCCGACGGTCTGGCACCGATGCGTGGTTCAGAAGACGGCGCACGTGTTCTTCGACGAGCAGTTCTGGTCGGCGCCTTGGCGCTTCCTGGGCGCCACGGTGATGGTGCAGGCGACGTCGGAGTCCGTGACGCTGTACGTCAACGACGAGCGCGTCGCGCAGCACTCACGCAGGCAGCCAGGCCCGTGGCACACGCACGAGGCGCACCTGCCCGAAGGTCGGCGCGAGCTGCGGCATCGCAGCCCATCGTGGTGGATCAGCGAAGCCGACGCGCTTGGCGATGACGTCGGCGCGCTCGTGCGAGCGACGTTCAAGGCTGACGAGGTTCAGCAGCCGTTTCGTCGTGTCGCGGCGATGCTCAAGCTGCTGCGCTCGGTGCCGCCAGAGCGCGCGAACAGGGCCTCGGAGCGTGTGCTTCGCTTCGGCAACCTCCGGGTCGACGGCTTGCGGACGGTCCTCAACAACGGGCTCGACAGCCAGCCTTTGGCACCACGGGTCGGAGGCGACATCGTGGTTTGCTCCATGACCTACGCGCGCCCGCCGTCGGCCTTCGCCAACGCGGGGGTGCGCTCATGAGCGTCCGCGACGACCTGGTCCCCGCGCTCAAGAAGCTGCGTCTATCGGGCATCTTAGGCAGCCTAGACCTTCGCATCGACGAGGCGGTGCGCGCGCACCTGTCCCACGAAGAGCTGCTCCTGCGGCTCCTGAGCGACGAGGTGGAGCGACGCGACACCCGCCAAACCCAAGCGCGCTTGGCGCACGCGAACTTCGAGCACCGCAAGACGCTCGAAGACTTCGACTTCACCTTCAACCCTGGTGTTTCGAGGGCGGCGGTCACCGAGCTCGCCACGTGCAACTTCGTCGGTCAGCACCGCAACGTGCTGCTCGTGGGGCCGACGGGGACGGGCAAGAGCCACCTCGCGCAGTCGCTCGGCCACCGAGCCTGCATGGCAGGCCACACCGCGCTGTTCATCCCCGCGCACACGCTGTTCATGGAGCTACGAGCGGCTCGCGCAGACGGCTCTCGCGAGAAGCGCCTTC
>JAACVI010000573.1 GCA_009992505.1 Myxococcales bacterium | reverse complement strand
GCGCGCCGCCGGGACGAGCGCCAGAGCGGCCTTCGTAGTCCCGGCGAGCCTGGGAACCGGTGGCGTGGGCGCGGCCTTGGCCACAGGCATCGGAGCGGTCCTGGGCACCGGTGGCGTGGGCGCGGCCTTGGCCACCGCGGGCGTCGGAGCTGTCTTAGGCACCATGGGCATGGGGGCGCCCTTGCCGATTCGGGGCGGGAGCGCGATGGGAGGCGGCGGCGCGCGCAAGGCCAGCTTCGGGGGCGGGGGTCTCGGCGCCGGGGGCTTCGGGCGGATCTCGAGCAGATCGTCGTCGAGCAGATCGTGCTGGGGCACAGGGGGCGGAGCCAGCGCGAGCATGTCCGCCTCGAGCAGATCCGTCTCGGACGCGTCGTCCGACGACACGTCGACCGCCAGGGCCTTGTTGGGCGTGGATTCAGGCGCGCTCGCGAGCCCTGCGCTCGCGTCTTCGTCAGGCAACGGCACGCCGACCACGGAGGCCATCGGCTCCCACTCTTCCTCGTCGAAATCCTGCATCAAAGCCCCCGAGACGTCCCAGTCCCTATTGGTACGAGCGGATTGTTGCATAGTCACGGTTCAGCGCCAGCCCTCTCTTGCGCCGGCTTGATATAAGAAGTCCATGACCACGCCGCGCCTCCTGCTCGCTTCCACGTCGTCCTACCGTCGCCAGCTGCTCCTGCGCCTCGGCGTGGACTTCGAGTGCGCGCACCCCGACGTGGACGAACTCGCCCTCGCGTGCGGCATCACTGATCCCGAGCAGGTCGCGCGCAGGCTCGCGCGGGCCAAGGCCGAGGCCGTGTGGGAGGCACAGGCCGACGCCTTCGTCCTCGGCGCCGACCAACTCGTGGACCTCGACGGAGAGATCCTCGGCCAGCCGGGTTCGGTCGAGGCGGCGTGTGCGCAGCTCGCAGCCATGGCCGGACGGCAGCATCGCCTGCTCACGGCCGTCTGTCTGTGCGTGCCAGGTCGACCCACGCGGGAGCTCTTCGACGTGCACCGCATGCGCATGCGCGCGCTCAGCCGAGAGGAGATCGAGCGCTACGTCGCCCATGACGAATGCCTCGACTGTGCGGGCAGCTACAAGGTCGAGGGCCTCGGCATCGCCCTCTTCGACACCATCGAGGGTCAGGACTTCACGGCCATCGAGGGCCTGCCGCTGATGGGCGTCGCCGCGCTGCTGCGCGAAGCCGGCTTCGCCGTGCCCTGACCGCCTGCTGAAGAACCTCTTCAGATCTCGCGCGCGTCCCAGGCGTCGAGGGCGCGGACCAGCACCTCCGTGAGCTCGGCGCGGAAGCTCGCGTCCACGCATAGATCCTGCCTCACCTCGAGCTCGAGGGCGCGACGCCCGTGTGCTTCGGCGTGCAGGGACGCGGAGTAGATCAGGCCCAGGCGGCCGGAGTAGGGCTCGTTCAGAGCCACGGGCTGCCCCAGCGCCTCGAGGGCGCGCGCCACTTCGCACGCGAGCTCTTCTTCGCGATCGAAGAGCACGCCCAGCGCCA
>JAACVI010000572.1 GCA_009992505.1 Myxococcales bacterium | reverse complement strand
ACTGCCTCACCAATCGACATAGATTAACCCTTTCCCGAAACGGGCGCGGACCTTGGCATGCGGACTCGGCCGACGCAAGTGCGTGGAGGACTCTTTCTGCCCGTCTGGACGATCATTCTCCGCCCAGGACGGACCCGCGTCAGAGCGCGACCAGCACAGGTGTGGTGCTCTGGGTCGTGCTGCCGTCGCCGAGCTGCCCGCTGTTGTTGGAGCCCCAGCACAGCACCTGGCTCGAGTCCGCTGCGCCTCCGGGTGTGTGTCGCCGGGCGCAGGTCGCGCTGCCCAGTCCCCAGCAGATGACGTGTCCGCTGGCACGCAGGGCGCACACGAGCGTCGCGCCGACGGCCATCTGAACCCCGTCCGAGACGCCACGCAGCAACGGCGGAGTCCCCATGCCAGGCATGCCTGGGCCCACGGAGAGCTGCCCCCAGCAGAGCACGTCGTGGGACGCGCGCACGGCGCAGGTCGTGATCAGTCCCGCCGAGATCTGCACGGCGTCGTCCAGGCCAACGACCGGGACGGGGACATAGGACCTGATGCCGGCCGCCGGGGATCCGACTTCGAAGTGGTCGTTCAAGCCCCAGCACACGACCTCGCCCGTCGCTCGCCGGGCGCAGGTGTGGAGCCCGCCTGCGCTGACTTCGACGCCGTCCGAGAGTCCCACCACAGGCACGGGCAGGTGCTGGGTGCTCCAGGTTCCGTCTCCGCGCTGGCCGTGTCCGGTGCTGCCCCAGCAGGAGACTCCGCCCGAATCGAGAAGCGTACCCGATCGCGGCCGCGCCGTCGGACCGACCTAGAAGAGGCGACCCTGTCGCTTGGGTTCTGCGAGGCCCATGTGCTCGTAGGCGTGGCGCGTGGCG
>JAACVI010000001.1 GCA_009992505.1 Myxococcales bacterium | reverse complement strand
GCGGGCGGCGACGGCCACGGCGCCGATGGAGGCCTGGGCCGCGGGATCGGTGAGCATGTTCGCCAGCACGCTCGGCGGCAGGCTCGCATCGCGTCCGACCGCGGCGGCTGCGCGCTCGACCGCCTCCTTCGAGAAGGCGGAGCTCGAACCGGCGAGGATCAGATCGCCGCTGTGGAGGCTGGTCTCCGAGCGCTCGAGGGGGGCCGTCAGCAGACCACCGCCGGGTTCACTGCGTGGCGTGAGGCGCGTCGTCTTGCCCTTGCGGTGCACGTAGATGCGGCCACCGCCGGCGCGCGCCGCGTGGAGGATCTCGTCACCCAGGACGAAGGCCGTGAGCGCGACGTCGGGCAGCACGCGCTCCACCAGTCCATCGAGGTAGCAGGCGAGGGCGTCACGCGCCGCGTTCAGCGCTTCCTCCAGGCGCTCCTGGGGTTGCCCGCGGCGTTGCTCCATGTGCGCCGCGAAGGCGTCCAGGGTCACGTCGAGGCATGGCGTGAACAGGCGCGGCCAGCCACGGGCGCTCGCGATCACGCAGGCGCTGCCACCCGTCAGGACGCGCGCGGCGTGGCGTCCGAGCCGCCGACCGCGGATCTCGCTGCGCGCCACACTCACATGCGCCACGGCACGCATCAGCTGTCTGCCGCGTCACGCATTGGAGAAGCGATACTCGCTGAATCCGACGACGAGCGCCCCCAACGCCGTGAAGAGCAACGTCATGCCGACGAGCACACCGACCGCGATGGGCGCGGAGAGGTCGGGGATGGTCTCCAGCAAGAATCCGCGCTTGGGGAAGCCCGCGACCTGCTGGGCGAGGTAGTTCATGGAGACCCAGCGGAAGAAGCCCGGGGTCCAGGCGAAGCAGAACTCGACCACCGACAGGTAGAGGGCCGAGACGATACCCGCAGCCTCCGGCAGCAGTGCGCCCCAGAAGGCGCACACGGCGGAGTAGAAGAGCGTCAAGAGCGAGGCCGCGCCGATCACGCGCAGCGTGCCACCGAATTCCTCGAACATGGCGCTGGGCTCGGTCGCGAAGCAGGCGACGTGGAGTATGAGCAGACCCGGCACGATCACCAGCAGTGAGAAGGCCGCGCCCGCCAGCAGCTTGCCGAAGACGATGGCCGCGCGGGACGCGGGGCGTGCCGCCAGCAAGGTGAAGGTGCGCGCCTCGACCTCTTCCGCGATCGCGCCCGAGTTGAACAGAAACGGGACGAGGAAGATCAGCAGGCGGAAGAAGCCCCACTCCGTGCCCTCGCGGGTCGCGGTGGCGGGTTGCACTCCGTCGCCCAGGTAGCGCGAGGCGACCACGGCGAAGAGGACCAGCAAGGTGGCGGTCACGGCGAGGCGCAGCTTGCGACCGCGCATGAGTCGCACGCTGGTGAGTCGAGCGACCGCCACGATGGAGGTCGTGAAGGCCGGTGCGTCCGGGGCGGTCATGGCTTGGCTCCTGCTCCGGCAGTCTTGGCTTGGCTCGAGGTCTTGGTCGCCCCGGCGAAGGGCGACGCGATGCCGCTGCCCGCGGCCGCGTCCGATCCCGTGCCCGCCATGTGCGCGCTGCGCTCCACCAGGTAGTGGAAGAGCGCCTCGAGGGAGGCGTCGGGGCTGGTGAGCGAGTGGATGTTGAACTTGCCCTCGACGGCGACCTTGCACACGGCGGCGTAGGTGCTGTCTGGATCGCGTGTCTGCAACAAGGCCGCGGTGTCGTCGGGGAAGAAGACGCCGACGATACCCGCCACGCCCATCAGCGCGGCCGCGAGCTCGCGTGGGCGGTCGCACTCGACGCGCACGTGATGCGGATGCTCTTCGAGCAGCTCGCGGATCTCGTGTACCTCGCCCTTGGCCACCAGGTTCCCTCGCGCGATCAGCAGCACGCGATCCGTCAGCGCCTCGACCTCGGGCAGGACGTGGGTGGAGAAGAGCACGATGGCGCCCTCGTCGGCGCGCCTCTTCACGGACTCGAGGATGACGGCGCGCGAGGTCGGATCCGTGCCCGTGAGCGGCTCGTCCAGCAGGAGCACGTCGGGATCGTGGACCACCGCCTGGGCCAGCTTCACTCGCTGGCGCATGCCGCGGCTGTAGCCACCCGTTTTGCGCTCCATGGCGTCCGTGAGGCCGAATTCGTCCAGCGCCTTGGCCGCGCGGTCTCGTGCGTCCTTGCGCGAATAGCCCGAGAGCTCGGCCAGCGACGTGACGAGCTCGATGCCCGTGAGCTCGTCGTAGAGCGCGTCCGCTTCCGGGCAGAGCCCGATGCGGCGCAGCACGTTTGGGTTCGCGAAGGGGCGCTCGCCGCAGACCTGAACCTCGCCCAGGCTCGGCTTGAGCTGGCCCGCCACCAGACTGAGGAAGGTCGTCTTGCCGGAGCCGTTGGGACCCAACAAGCCCCAGATGCCCGGCTCGAGGTGCAGCGAGAGATCCGACAGAGCCGTGACCTTGCCGTACCACTTGGTCAGCCGTACGGCGCGCACGTAGACGTCCGAGGTCTTCTCCTTCTTGCGCTCCTTCACGAGATCACCTGCGTATGTCGGAGGCGGTTCATGGCCAGGGCGATGGACCCGGCGGTGACCGCGACCAGCACGGGCAGGGCGTGGTACCAGCGGAGGGCGCTGTCGGGATCGATGCGATACAGGGCCTCGCCGACGATCGAGAGCAGGGCGGGGATCGACGCCAGACGCAGCCACGGCCAATCGCCGACGCCGAAGACGATCTGGGCCAGGACGTGGGGGACGAAGAGGAGCACCAGCCAGGCGCTCATGCTGAAGGCGCGGCTGCGACTCGAGGACGAGATGCCCACCGAAGCGGTCGCGGTGACGACGGCGATCAGCGCGGCGTCGAGCGTGGCCGGGAGCATCAGGCCGAGCCGCTCGAGGCGCAGATCCGCAGCCGCCGTGCCCACCAAGGCGACGATGGTGATCATGCTCGGGATCCAGATCAGGAAGAAGCACCAGATCGCGACGGCGGAGGTTCGGCCGACCAGGTACTGCGTCGGGGTCACCGGCTTGGAGAAGTAGAACTGAAAGGCGCGATGGGTCAGGTCGCGCGAGATCACGCCCGCGCCGGCGCCGAGCGTCACCATGGTGACGAAGGGCCAGAGCTGGAAGAGCGTGAGGGTGTGAAGAGCCTGGCCGGCGTCGAGGTTGCCGACCTGCGCGCCGCGCGTCTCCATGGCGTAGCGCAGGCCCAGGAGCGCGAGCGCGACGACTGTGGGCACCCAGCCGAGGAAGGCGGCGATCTTCACCAGCCACGATCCCCAGGCGCGGCGCAGCCCATGGCGGAGCAGCACGGCCATGTTGTGGCTAGTCGGCAGCCGCTCCCCCTCATAGGGCCGATAGCCGAGGTCTCGAATAGGCATGGACGCGCAGGCTACTTCAGGGCCGCGTGACCAGCAACGCTGGCGCGGGCGCTGTGGGCTGAGCGTCCCTCAGAAGAGCGCGCTGTAGGAGAGGCCGGCCCCCATGGGGTCGGCCCAGGGCGAGAGCACCCCTGAGGTGAGGCCGGGTGAGGGCAAGGCGCTGGCGTGCCGAGTCGTGCTCGAATCGTCGTCGTCGGCGTCGTCGTCCGCGTCGTGGAAGTAGAGCAGGTAGGGCAGCAGCCATCCGGAGAGTAGGCCCACGGTCGCGCCCACCAAGACGTCGCTGGTCCAATGCTTGTCGGCGATGACGCGCAGCACGCCGGTCACGGTGGCGGCGCCCAGTGCCAGGCCGCAGGCCGTGTTGTCCAGGCTGCTTCGGCCGTAGAGATGCAGGTTCCGATGCATGACGCAGGACAGGCCCGCCGCCGTGAAGGTGAGCGAGGTGTGCCCGCTGAAGAAGGAGACGTATCGCTCCCAGGAGTCGCAGCCAGGCACGCTGGGATCGCTCGCGCAGCGCAGGCCGTAGGGTCGCTCGCGTGCGGCGACGACCTTGGACACACCGGCGAGGAAGCCGGTCACGCCGAAGGACTGCAGCTCCACCAGCAGGATGCGCAGGGCGAGATCTCCATCGACGCGTCCCGCAAGCAGCTCGATGCCCAGATCGATCAAGGGCGCCGCCGTCGCGCTGTAGAGCAGGATGTCGCTGGTCGTGGCCACGTGCGCGCGTTGCGGAGCGCTCAGCTGCAGTCCGCCGCGCACCCAGTCGTCCATCAAGATGCCGCCCGTCCAGCGTGGGGCGCTGGGCTTGCGCAGCAGGGGCACCGCGCTCCCGACGCCCAGCAAGCCGACGCCCACACCCGCCTCCAGCCATCCGGGCCGTCGTGCGTGGGTCGGCCACGCGGGTCTGTGAGGTTCGCGGGCGTGGGCGGCCGTCGACGTTGCCGTCGCGGGCGACGCATCCGTCGCGGGCGCCGTCGATGCGGGCGCGACCTGGCTCGCACCGGTCGTCGTGCCCTGCGCGTCGCCGTGGTCTGCGTCGCTGTGATCCGCGTTGCACTGGTCTTGAGCTCGCGCTGTGAAGCTGCCCATGCACAAGCTCGCCGCCAAGCACATGGCGCTCAGGCGTGTGATGCACGCGCGACGCCGAAGCGCCCCGCCGCGCGACACGTCCGCCGATCGCGCGCGCAGGGACAAGCTTCCGAGCCGCATCAGGTCGAGACCCAATCCCACTTCGTGAAATGGGTGGAAGCCAAGCCCAGGATTGTCATGCCGCT
>JAACVI010000121.1 GCA_009992505.1 Myxococcales bacterium | reverse complement strand
CCCACGGGCGATTAACTCAGGGGTAGAGTGCCTTCTTCACACGGAGGACGTCGCTGGTTCAAATCCAGCATCGCCCACTAGCCGCAGGTCAGGTTTTCCACGACGCGGCGCCTCACGAGCCACCGGAGTCATTCGGTGGCTCGTGGCGCATGTGGGGCCTGCCAGGCGCTCGGGCCCGGCGTCCGACGCCCAGAATTCGGGTCGATTCTCGGCCGGACTCGCGTCCCCGCCTCGCTGCTGTGAGAGAGCACGGTTGACAGCCTCGAGGGGCGTGATGAGATCAGCGCCCGCGCGCAGACGCACGAAGGAGTGAGACCATGACCGACCGAGACGTGTTCATCGTGGGGGCCGCGAGGACTCCCATCGCATCCTTCCAGGGAGCCTTCGCCAGCGTGACGGCCCCCCAACTCGGAGCTCACGCCATCGCCGGCGCCGTCGAACGCTCCGGCCTCTCGCCCGACGCGGTCGACGAGGTCTGGATGGGCAACGTGCTCACCGCGGGCGTGGGCCAAGCGCCCGCACGGCAGGCGGCCAGGGGCGCGTCCATCCCCGACTCGGCCCCGGCGACCACCGTGGGCAAGGTCTGCGGCTCGGGCATGATGGCCGTGATCCTCGGCACCAAGAGCGTGCTCCTCGGCGACGCGAACGTGGTCGTCACCGGTGGCATGGAGTCCATGTCGATGGCGCCCTATCTGCTGCCCAACGCCCGCGGCGGCTACCGTATGGGCGACGGCAAACTCATCGACTCCATGGTCCACGACGGCCTCTGGGATCCCTACTCCGACGTGCACATGGGCATGTGCGGCGAGCTGTGCGCGCGCGAGCTCGACTTCACGCGGGAAGCCCAGGACGACTTCTCGGTGGAGTCCTGCCGCCGGGCGCAGGCGGCCCAGGAGCGTGGCGCCTTCGCGCAGGAGATCGTGCCCTTCACGGTCAAGGGCCGAAAGGGCGACGTCGTGGTGAGCGACGACGAGGAGCCGACTCGCGTGCAGTTCGATCGCATGCGCACGCTGCGCCCCGCCTTCGACAAGCAGGGCACCATCACCGCCGCCAGCGCCTCCAAGATCGACGACGGCGCGGCCGCGCTCGTGCTCGCCAGCGGCGCCGCCGTGCGTGAGCGAGGCCTGAAGCCGCTCGCCCGCATCGTGGGCTACGGGGGCCACGCGCAGGATCCCCAGTGGTTCACCACGGCTCCCGTGTATGCGATCGAGAAGACGCTGGCGAAGACGGGCCTCACCGTCGACGACATCGACCTGTGGGAGGTCAACGAGGCCTTCGCCGTCGTGGCCATGGCCGCCATGAAGAAGTCGGGCATCCCGCACGAGAAGCTCAACGTGCGCGGTGGCGCCGTGGCGCTCGGTCACCCCATCGGGTGTTCGGGTGCGCGTATCCTGGTCACGCTCCTGTATTCCATGATCGAGCGGGACGTGAAGCGTGGTCTCGCCACGCTGTGCATCGGTGGCGGTGAGGCCACGGCGGTGGTCGTGGAGCGCGTCTGATCTCCGAGCCCCATCGCAGCGGAGGTCACGCCCACAGCGCCCTGTTCCCGGACTGCCTAAGGACCCGAGCCGGGCTCGGGGAGGAGGCGAGCGAGCTCTTGCAGCTCAGCGCGGCGGGTGTGCCGCTGGTGCCAGGGGAGCTCGTCGCCCTCGGCACGCAGGGTGCGGCCGGCCACGTGCTGGAGCGCGCGCGGGCGCTGGCGCTGGAGGTCGGCGTCGTGCGCATGCGACCGCTCATGCCCAATCACGTGGGCGCCGATCGCTACGCGCGCAGGTTCGCCGAGCTCTCGGACTGCGTGGGCCCCGACGGCATCGCCGCACGCGTCGAGCGCATCTTCGAGGTGCTCTCCTCACCCCAGGTGATGGCCTCGGGCACGGGCACCTTGGCGGGCACGGAGCTCCTACTCTACGGCTGCTCCGACGAGCGCTACGGTACGGCCGCGAGCGCTGGCCTCGACGACGGGGATCCCGACCAGCTCTCCGCCTGCTCGCGGGTGCAGGGGGCCCAGCACTATCGCGTGGATCGCCGCAGCGCCCGCGTGCTCGCCGTGGGCACGGGGCTCGATTCCGGTCTCGCGGCTGCGGCTGCGGACCTGGCCGACCGCGCCCAGCTCGCGCTCGGCTATCCCGTGCGCATCGAGTGGGTGATGGCGCGCGGCAGACCGCACGTGGCGGCGCTGTGTCGCTTGCCCCTGCCCGTGAGCTTCACTCCGCAGAGTTGGCGCCGCGTCGCGCTCGTGGCCGCGGACGAGGGGACGGTGGCGCCGCTCGCCGTCGACGCCCTCGATCGCGCTCTGCGCGTGGGACCGAGCATCGTGCGACGCATCTACGCGCGACCCTATCGGCGCTTCGAGAGTTCGGGCGCGCCGCCCGAGGCGGCGATGGTCTCCGTCGCGCGCGCGACGCAGCGGGCGACCCGTCTCGGCTCCGACGTGATCGGTCCCATCGCCGTGGCGCGCAAGCTCGAGCGTAGCGCGCGCCATCGCCTGCGCGGCTTCGACGATCAGCGTCTGTCGGAGCTGTCTCGCACGCTGTTGATGGCCACCATGCGTGACCGCGAGGCCCTGATTCGCGAGGCCTTCGTGCTGCTCGACCGTCAGCTCGACGCCACGCGCGCGACGCTCAGCGTGCTCTCGGCGGCCGTGGGGCCGCTGCCCCGAGCCGTGGCCCCCGCGCTGGCCGCGCCACGGGTCACTCGTGCTCGTGTGCGTGCCCTGGCCGAGATGGAGCGCCTCTGGCGCAGCCTCGGCGCTCCAGCGCAGCTCGACGCCGCCACCCGTTCAGCGGGCAAGGCGCGCGCCTGGGAGACGGCGCGACAACGGGTGGCGACCCTGCGACTCCTCGGGATTGACATCATGCCGCTGCCCTTCGGGGTCAACGACGAGCACTTCGCCCGGGCTCTCGCCATGCATCCGGCCCACGCCCACGAGAACGCCGAGCGCGCGCGCAGCGACGTCTCTCGACGCCTGCTGGCCACGGGTCGCTCACGCTCCATCGGAGTGGGTCGCCGCAGCCTGGCCGCGTCGCTGGTGCTGGTGCTGGGTCGTCTGGCGTCGGCCAAGGGTTCCACCGCGGAGGTGCTCGCCGCCGCCATGCTGCGCCTTCGGGCGGCGGCCGTGGAGGTGGGCGCCCGCCTGGCCGAGGAGGGCTTGCTGGAGGAGGCGGAGGACGCCCTCTACCTGACCTTCACCGAGCTGGAGGAGGCCATCCGCCTCGAGCCGGGGGCCTACGCCTCCCGGGCGCGCTTTCGGCGCGAAGACGACAGACGCTGGCGCGCGTTCGCCGCACCCGATCGGGTGGGTGGGGCGGACGCGAGTTGAACTGGACGCGGGCCCTTGGTACGGGGCCATCGTCGTCCGTGACCTGATGAAATGAGGAAAGCATGGCTGAGATTCGAAGCTTCGGAGTGATCGGGGCGGGCCAGATGGGCCGCGGCATCGCCGAGGTCGCAGCGACCTGCGGCCTCGACGTCGTCTTGCTCGACGCGAGCGAGGAGTTGGCGTCCGCCGGGCGCGCCCGCATCGGCGCCGCGCTCCAGAAGCTGGAGGAGAAGCAGCGCCTCGAGGTCGGGCAGGCGAAGGTCGTCCTCGCTCGCATCACGGCGGCGGGCGACTACGCGGCTCTGGGAAGCTGCGACCTCGTGGTCGAGGCGGCCACCGAAGAGCTCGCGGTGAAGCAGAAGATCTTCCAGGCGGCCGACGCCGCGATGAAGCCGGGGGCCCTGCTCGCGAGCAACACCTCGAGCATCTCCCTGACCAAGCTCGCTGCCGTCACCTCGCGGCCGGAGCAGGTCGTGGGCATGCACTTCATGAACCCCGTCCCACGCATGAAGCTGGTCGAGATCGTGCGCGCTCTGCAGACGAGCGAGGACACCTATCAGTCCGTATGCGCCGTCGCGACCCAGATGGGCAAGACGCTGGTGACGACCAAGGACATGCCCGGCTTCATCGTGAACCGGATGCTCATCCCGTTCTTGAACGAGGCCTGCTTCGCGCTCCAAGAGGGGCTGGGCACGGCCGACGACATCGACACCGCGGGCAAGCTCGGGCTGAACCATCCCATGGGGCCCTTCGAGCTGGCCGATCTGATCGGGCTCGACACCGTGCTCTACATCGCCGAGGTGCTGCAGCGGGAGTTCGGGGACGACAAGTACCGGCCGCCGGCCATCCTGCGGAACTACGTGGCCGCCGGTTGGCTCGGGCGCAAGAGCGGCCGCGGCTTCTACCGCTACGACGCGCGGGGCAAGCGGGTATGAGTTCGGACGCCTATGTGCGCGTGGAGCGCGAGGGCGCTATCGCGCGCCTGACCCTCGATCGACCCGACAAGCTGAACGCCTTGAGCGCCGAGGTGCTGGAGCAGTTCGGACGCGGCCTCGATCAGATCGAGGCCATGGACGGGGTGCGCGTTCTGGTGATCACGGGCGCGGGCAAGGCCTTCGTGGCGGGCGCCGACATCTCGGCCATGCAGAACATGAGCGAGGACGAGGCGCGTCATTTCTCCGCCGCTGGGCAAGCGCTCTTCGCACGCCTCGAGGCCATGCCCATCGCCATCCTCGCCGCGGTCAACGGCTTCGCCCTCGGTGGCGGCTGCGAGCTCGCCCTGGCGTGTGACTTCATCTACGCCTCGGAGCGCGCGCGCTTCGGTCAGCCCGAGGTGAAGCTCGGCGTGATCCCGGGCTTCGGGGGCACGCAACGTCTGGCACGGCGCGTGGGTGTGGCCATGGCCCGCGAGTGGGTGTTCACGGGCCGCATGATCAAGGCCGACGAGGCGCTCAGGGTGGGCTTGGTCAACGCCGTCGTCGAGCCCGAGGTGCTCATGGACCGGGCGACCGCCGTCGCCAAGGAGATCGCCGCGACAGGTCCTTTGGCCATCGCCGCGGCCAAGCGTGTGATCGCCGAAGGGGAGGGCGAGCGCCTCGCCGACGCCAACGCCCGTGAGGTCGAGGCCTTCGCGGGCTGCTTCAACAGCGCCGATCAGAAGGAGGGCATGGCCGCCTTCCTGGGCAAGCGAGAGCCCGACTTTCAGGGACGCTGAGCGTCGTCCGCGGGGTTCTGCGCCAAGCAGTGCGTGATGTACGTCGGCGGCAGCGCCGACATGCCGAGCTGAAGCGGCTGATCGAGCACGCCCTCGAAGGCCTCGGCGGCGCGCACGCGTAGCGCGCCCTCGAAGCGGGCGTAGCTCTCTTCGCAATCACCTCGGGCGGCGGAGAGCTCGGCGAAGAAGTCCAGGGTGGAGGCGGCGTCGGCGTCGAGTTGAACCGCCCGCTCCGCCAGGGCTTCGGCGCGGTCGAGATGTCCCGTGCGCCGCGCCTCCCAGGCCAGCACCAGCTGCGCGTCGCCATCCCAGGGCTTGAGCCGCAGGCGCATGTGGGCGCGCGCGCTCGAGCTGGTGGCGATGGCCTCGGTCGCTATCGCGCTCGTCTCCAAGACCGCGGCGGCGGCGGCCCAGGTCGCGGCGCCGAGGGTGAACGCGAGCACGACGGCTGCCCAGGCGACCTCGCCCCGAGGTCGGGTCCTCGGTCGCATATGCCAAACGAGCAGCGCCAGCACGGCGCCGCCGAGCGCCCCGAAGATCACGAGCGTTCGTGGCCAGACGCTGAATCCCAGCGCGAGCGCCAGGGGGAGCAGGAAGGCGGCGCCCCAGGCGAGGTGCACGCGAGGCCGGGTCGCCCGATCCGGCTCGCGTCGAGCTTCGACGCGGGCCGCCGCCACCAGGGTCAGTCCCGCCGCAGCCAGCGCGAAGGCCTGCGCGACCCAACCGCCCGAGCGCGAGTCCAGCTCGGGGCCGACCAGATCGAGCGCGATGCGATAGGCGAGCGCCGCGAGCATCGCTTCCAACAGCGCCAACGGCAGGGCGACGCTGCGCTTCGGTGCCGTCCCCGGCTGGCCCACGGGCAGCGCGAGCAGCAGCAGGCGGCCCACGAGCGAGCTTACGACCGGCGCCAAGAGCAGCAGCGTGATCGGTGCCAAGAGCGCATCCACCAGGCTCATGGGCGCTTCATTCGAGGTCGAGGAAGACGGGGGCGTGGTCCGAGGGCTGCTTGCCCTTGCGCTCGTCCCGGTCGATGAAGGCGTCGATGGATCGCGCCGCGAGCGGCTCCGTCCCGTAGACGTGATCGATGCGCAGACCATCTCCCTTGGGGAAGGCCAGCTTCCGGTAGTCCCACCACGAGAACAGGCCGTCCTCCGGATGGTGTCGCCGAAACACGTCGACCAAGCCGAAGGCCTGGATCTCCGTCAGGGCCGCGCGCACCTCGTCCGAGGTGAGGGTCGTGTCTCGCCAGCGCTCCGGCATGGCGACGTCGGCCTCCACGGGCGCGACGTTGTAGTCACCGACCAGCGCCCAGGCCTGGGACGCGTCCGCGTGCCGGTCGAGCCAGCGCCTCAGCCGACGCATCCACGCCAGCTTGTAGGCATATTTGTCGGAGCCGAGCTCGCCGCCGTTGGGGAAGTAGGCCGAGATCACGTGCGTGTCTCCGAAGCGCGCCGCCAACAGGCGCGCCTGGGGGTCTTCTTCTTCGCCGTCGTCGAAGCCCTGGATCACGTCCTCGGCGGGCGTCCGGCTCAGCAGCGCCACGCCGTTGTAGGTCTTCTGTCCGTAGGCCGTGACGTGGTAGCCCAGCGCCTCGACTCCCTCCCTCGGGAAGGCGTGGCTCTCCACTTTGATCTCCTGCAGGGCCAGCACATCCGGCGCGTGCCGCTCCAGCAATCCGAGCAGTCGATCCTCTCGGACGCGCACGGAGTTCACGTTCCAGGTTCCTATTCGCATCACCATCTCCAGAGGCCTCGGCAAGGGCGCGCGATCGTGTAGCATGGATCCCATGGACCTCGACATGCTGAGCAGCGACGCGGCCCCCGCGGCCATCGGACCCTACTCCCAGGCCGTGCGCGCCGGAGACTTCCTCTTCTGCTCCGGACAGATCGCCCTCGATCCCGAGACGGGCGAGATGGTCGGCGCGGGTGACGTCACGGCCGAGACGGAGCGCGTGATGCAGAACCTCCACGCGGTGCTCGACGCGGCGGGGCTCGAGTTCGCGCGCGTGGTGAAGGCGACCATCTACCTGGTGGACATGGCCGACTTCAGCGCGGTGAACGAGGTCTACGCGCGCTCCTTCGACGCCGAACATCGCCCGGCGCGGGCGACCGTGGAGGTGTCCAAGCTGCCGCGAGGAGCGCGGGTCGAGATCGAAGTCGTCGCGGCCTACTGAAGGTCGAAGGGATCGGCGAGATCCGCCGTGGCTTCGCGATCGGCGCCCACGCTGACGGGCCCGATGGCCACGCCCACGAGCTCCTCGAGGCGCGCGAGGTACCGGCGCGCGTTCGTGGGCAGATCTTCGACCCGGCGTGCGCTCGAGAGGTCACCCTCGAAGCCCGGCAGGTCCTCGTAGATCGGAGTCACGTCGCCCAGGCCGTCGTAGGGCTCCGCGTCCCGGCGCTCGCCCTCGACCTCGTAGGCCACGCAGATGCGCAAGCGCGGCAGGCCGGAGAGCACGTCGAGCTTCGTGACCGCGATCAGATCGAGACCGCTCACCTGCGCGGCGCGACGCAAGGCCACGGCGTCGAAGAAGCCGCATCGACGCGGGCGACCCGTGGTCGCGCCGAACTCGGCGCCGGCCGTGCGCAGGGCGTCGCCCTCGTCGCCGAAGAGCTCGGTGGGGAAGGGCCCGTCCCCGACGCGCGTGGCGTAGGCCTTGGCGATGCCCACGACGCTGTCGATGCGCGTGGGGCCGATGCCCGCTCCCACGCTGGCACCGCCGGCGGCGGCGTGGCTGCTGGTGACGAAGGGGTAGGTGCCGTGGTCGACGTCGAGCAGCGCTCCCTGCGCGCCTTCGAGCAGGACGTTCTGCTTCGCCGTCAGGGCCTCCGAGACCAAGGGCGTGCCGTCGACGATCCTCGGCGCGAGACGTTCGCCCATCCGCAGCATGGTGCTGAGTGTCTGTTCGAGGTCGGGCGCAGTCACTCCAGCGGCCGCCAGGAATGGCGCGTGGTGGTGGTACAGAGCGCTCACGCGCGCCCGAAGCGTCTCGGGACGCAGCAGGTCGCCGATGCGCACGCCGCGCCGCGCGACCTTGTCCTCGTAGCAGGGGCCGATGCCGCGACGGGTCGTGCCCAGAGCGCCCGTGCCCTGCTCGCGGATGCCGTCGAGGATCGGGTGGAGTGGCAGCACGACGTGGGCGCGATCCGCGAGGAAGACGCGATCGTGGGTGTTCACGCCGCGGGCCTCGACCGCGTCGATCTCCTCCAGCAGGACGGCCGGATCGATCACCGTGCCCGAGGCGATCAGGCAGCGCTTGCCCTCGTGCAGGATGCCGGAGGGGAGCAGGTGCAGGACCAGCTTCTCGCCCTTCACCACCAGCGTGTGACCGGCGTTGGCGCCTCCCGCGTAGCGGACGATCAGATCCGCGTAGCGGGCGTAGAGGTCGACGACCTTGCCCTTGCCCTCGTCACCCCACTGCGCTCCGACCACGACTACTGCTGGCATCAGCCCACCTCGTTTGTTGCGGGGCCACGCCCGATGTCTGCGGTTTCGTTCGACCCGGCCTCGGCTCCCGCCCGGGTCCACTTGATCAACTGCGCCAGGGGCTCGCCGTTCAGTGGCGAGCGCGCGTCACCCAGGTTCCGCTTCTTGCCGTCCGACGTGCGCGTGAGGTTCGCGTGCTTCGCGCCCAGGGTGAGCACGGCGTCGGCGCCCCAGGCCCGCGCGTGCTTCATGGCGGCGGCGCGATCCGACACGCCGAGACGCGTGACCCTGACGCCGGCGTCGCGCAGACCGCGTGCCCAGGCGCGCGCCTCGGCGCCTTCACCCACCAGGGTGAGGCGCAGCTTGCCCGTGCTGCGCGGCGTTTGGCCCGCGTGCAGCAAGGCCCACTCGAGGTGGCCCAGGTCGAGTGCGAAGCCCGTGGCGGGATGGGGCGCGCCGAAGCGGGCCAGCAGCGCGTCGTAGCGGCCGCCCGCGCCGATGGCCTCGCCGGGTCCCGCGGCCAGGAGCGCGAAGCTGACGCCCGTGTAGTAGGCCTGTCCGCGCACCTCTCCCAGATCGACGTCGAGGCGCTCGGCCACGCCTGCGTGCCCGAGGTACTCCTGCACCTTCTTCAGGCGTTCGAGCGCTGCGTGCGCGGAGCCGCTCTTCATGTGGCGCTGGGCGCGTGCGACGACGCTCGGCAGGTCGCCATAGAGTTCGGGGAGACGCAACAGCGGGCGTCGCTCCTCGCGCTTCATGCCCGCGCTCGTCAGGATCTGTTCGAGCTGCGTCTGGTCCTTGGCGCTGAGGGCGCGCTCGGCCGCGCTGCGCGCCGACTCCGGCACTTCGGCCAGGGCCTCGCGTCCCACGCGCACGTCGTGCAGCTCGATGCGGAAGCTCTCGAGGCCGCCCTCGCTCACGGCGCGCGCGGCCACCTCGATCACCTCGGCGTCCGACGCCGGGCCCGAGAGCCCGACGCATTCGATCCCCGCCTGGGTGCTCTGAAGCTGTCGACGCGCGCGGCCTCGTCGGCGCCGGAGGATCGTGCCCTCGTAACAGAGCCGCTGGGGCATCGGGCGCTCCCGCAGACGGGTCGCGACGATGCGCGCGATCTGAGGCGTGATGTCGGGACGCAGCAGCGCGACTTCGCCCGTCTCGGGTTCGACGAAGCGCAGCAGGGAGCGACGCTCCACGTTCCACAGACCCCGCTCGAGCACGTCCGCGTGCTCGAAGGGCGGGGTCGCCACGCGCTCGTAGCCGTAGCTCGCGAAGGTCGCGGCGACCTGCGACGCGAGCTGGGCGCGATGCTCGGCGTCCGGCGGCAGCAGATCACGCATGCCCGCCGGCGGGGCGAGGGGCAGCTCGTCGCTCGCGGAGAAGTTCGTCATCGTCAGATCGTCACGCCACGCACGGACTCGACGTGCGGGAGCGCGCGGAGCGCCTGGAGGGCGTCCTCGGGCACGGCTCCATCCACCATCCACAGCGCGAGCGCGCGACCGCTCTCTTCGTCGAGGCCGACCTGCATGCGCGCGACGTTGATGCCTCGCTCGCCGAGCAGGCTGCCCACGGCGCCGATCACGCCCGGCCGATCTTCGTTCTTCATCAACAGCGCCGCGCCGGTCATGGCCGCGTCGATCTCGTAGCCCTCCAGCCCCACCAGGCGCGGCTCGCCACGGGTCCCGAGGGCCCCCGTGGCCGTGTGCACGCCGTCGTTGCTGGTCACGCTCACGCGCACCGTCGCGGCGTAGCGACTGCTCATCTCGCGCACCTCGACCACCTCGACGCCGCGCTGCTCCGCCTCGTGCGGCGCGCGAACCGGGTGAATCGTCTCGCCCAGGCGCCGCGAGTAGAAGCCCGCGAGCACGGCGTGGGCGACCGGGCTGACTCCGAGTCGTCCCGCTTCGCCGCTGCAGGTCACACGCACCTCACGGGGGTCCGCTTCCTCGAGCTGCGCCAGCAGGCTGCCCAGACGACGGGCGATCTCGAGATAGGGCGCGAGCGACTCCGCGCCGCCCACGGGAACATTGGGCACGTTGACGGCGCCTTCGATGGTGCCGTCCTCCAGATAGGAGAGGACCTGCGTCAGCGCCCGGGTCTCGATGCGTGCGCGCGCCTCGCGCGTGTCGCCCGCCACATGGGGCGTGCACAGGGCTCGCTCCAGCAGCTTCGCGGAACAATCCGAGGGATCTTCCACGTCGAGGGCGGCGCCAGCGATCTTGCCGCTCTCCAGGGCGTGCAGCAGCGCGTCGCGATCCAGCACGTCGCCCCGCGCCGTCGACACCAGGAGCGCGTCGGACTTCATCTTGGCGAAGGTGGAGGCCCCGAAGAGCCCGCGCGTCGCTGGCGTGCTCGGAACCTGAACGCTGACGAAGTCGGCCCGCGCCAGCAGATCGTCGAACTCCACCCGTTCCACCCCGAGCTCCTCCGCGAGCTCGTCGTCGAGGTCGGGGTCGCTCGCCAGCACGTGCAGGTGCAGCCCGCGGGCGCGATCCGCGATCAGGCGTCCCACGTGGCCGAAGCCCACGACGCCGAGCGTGGCCCCCGACAGCTCGCGGCCGGGTCCCACGCGCGTGGCATCGGCTCCCAGACGAGCCGCGCTGGCGGCGGCGGGGATGTGGCGGGCGAGGGCGCCCAGCAGGAAGAGGCTGTGCTCGGCGGCCGCGAGGGCGCTGCCGGCAGGCGCGTGCATCACCACGACGCCACGTCGGCTGGCGGCCAGCACGTCCACGGCGGTCGCGTCGGCGCCCAGCACGCCCAGCACCCGCAGCGAGCGCGCCGCGTCGAGGTGCGCCTCGTCCACGACGAAGCCCGGGGGCACGAGCCAGCCGTCATACTGCGTCAGCGCGGACAACAGCGCCTCGCCGACCAGCTCGGGCCGGCGCTCGACTGTGATCGAGGACCTGCGTGGGACCGCCTCGACGGTCGCATCGCTCAAGCTCCCTGAGACCAAGACCCTGGTGTCGGCCATGACATCCTCCGGCGCGTCGGGCGCGGGCCAGACCTACCCGTGGCCCGGAGCCCGGTCAAGCTGCGGGAGGCTTCAGTCGTCCACCCAACGCACGGCCTCGAGCGCGAGCAAGAGCAACACCGCGCGCGTCACTCGCGTCGGATCGTTCTGCGCGGAATCGATCGCAAGATCCGAGAGTTCGGGGAAGCTGCAAGGCCGCGCCAGAGCCGCGAACACGGCGGCCGCGTCGTCAGGCAATCTGCCCCTCGCCACCGCCGACGGCACGTGGGGGTTGCGCTCGAGCGTCGAGAGCAGGCGCGACCGGAAGCGCTCCTCTTCCAGCCCCTGCGAGAGGCGGCGGCCGATGCCCTCGTCGACGATCTGCCAGGGATCGAGCCCCAGCGGGAAGCCGCTCGAGGGGGGTGGCACGCCACGGTAGAAGGCGGCTTCGCCCGAGGACCAGAGGAAGAGATCGATGAGCTTCTCGCGCACCTGCCCGGCGATGTGCTGGAAGAGGTGAACGGGATCGACCAAGCCGAGGGCGACCAAGGTGTCCCCGAGCCGTCCCTCGAAGCGAGGCATCACCGCCAGCGCCATGTCCAGCTCGCCTCGCGTGAGCAAGCCGCGGCCGACCAGGAACTCGCCCAGGAGCTCTCCCGCCAGGTTGCTGCTCACGAATTCGGGCACGCCGTCGGCGAGGTAGACCTCCTTGCGTGCGCCACCTTGCTCGCACAGCAAGAGGCCGGTCTCGCCCACCAGCACCAGGGACGCGAGGGCTTGCACGAAGCCCGCGTCCTCCAGCGTGTAGCGGGCCGTGGGCTCCGTCGGACCGGGAGCCTCGCGCGTGGCTGGGGTCAGCGCCGGCGAGGGCAAGTGGCGACCGATCTCCGGGATGTCCTGGACGCGCAAGAAGGCGCCGCCGGCTCGGCTGACGCGATCGTTGGGACCGACGCGGCCCGTGGCGACGGCCTCGACGAGCTGGGCGAAGTTCCAGGGACCGCGGGCGCCGCCTACCTCGAGCTGCACGGAGAACTCGAGCACGGGCACGTCCGACGTCACCGGGGTAGGGCGATCCGAGCCGTAGGTCTCGACCGGGGTGTGCTCCGCCGTCGGCGTGAGGGAGTTTCTCCCCTCGTCGCCCACTCCGTCGGCCGCGCACACGCGTCGCACCAGCTCTCCCAGTTGCTCGCGCATGACCGCGTCCGGCGCGTCCTGATATCGTTCGAGGGAGGCCCGGAAGCTGGCCGCGTCACTGACCCGCCGGGCGGGTTCGCGCGAGAGCCCCGCGAGGACCGCGGCCCCGAGACCGCCCGGCAAGGTCGCCGCCAGCGTCACGAAGGGCTCCACCCGGGCGTCGCGCACGGCCAGCAAGATCGCCAGCTCACTGCCGCCCACGAAGAGCGGCTTGCCCATCAACAGCTCCGCCGCCACGACCGCAGCGGAGAAGAGATCGGAGCGGGCGTCCGTGGGGCTGCCCGTGATCTGTTCGGGCGCCAGGTAGCCGAGCTTGCCCTTGGCGCGCTCTCCCGTCTCCGCCTGCGGGTTGTTCTGGCGCAGCTGTGCCCGCGCGATGCCGAAATCACCGAGCTTCACGTCCCCGTGGATGGAGAGCAGCAGGTTCGAGGGGCTGACGTCGCGGTGGACGATGCCCAGGTTCTCCCCCGACGGATGCCGCGCGCTGTGCACCGCGTCGAGCCCCGCGAGCAGCTCCCGCACGATGAACATGCTCAAGCCCGCCTCGAGCACGCGGCCTTCGCGGGTCAGCCAGCGGTTGAGTCGCCACAGATCGACACCGCGGATGTACTCGAGCACGAGGTAGGGCTGGCCATCCTCCCGTCCCTGATCGAGGACCTGCACCACGTTGCGATGGGAGATGCCCGCCCCCAGGCGCGCCTCCTCCGCGAAGGTCTCTTCGGCGCGTGGTCGGGCGGCGATGGCCGGCAACATGCGCTTGAGCACTACCAGGCGCGGCTCCCCCACGTCTCGCGGTTCACGAGCGCGAAAGACCTCGGCCATGCCTCCCACGCCGATCCGCTCGAGGATCTCGTAGGGGCCCAAACGGGTGCCCGGAGGGGGCGGAGGTGGCAGGCTCGGCACGGCCCTACTGTACCTCGCCAGCGGATGTTTTCGAATGTCGTGTGCCTCGACACCTTGGTAACGCGATGCAGAGGCACCGTCTCGGGGCTGCGCGAGTGACCCTCCGGGAGGGCATTCGTCCGCCCCATCCACGGTGTCCCGGATCCGCAACGGCCAAAATTCCTCGACGAAACTCGACGTAGTTACGCTTGGTTAGCGCTTGGTCACAAGAAACGGTCGACTGCGACTTGTCGTGAGGCCGCGCTTCAACTAAAAGGGCGCCGCGAGCCGTCCTGGCCCGATTGCGAGAGTCCATGCAGATTTTCCCTCGGAAGCTGAACCTCCTGCCGCTGGTCTTGGGTGCAGCTGTCTTCATCGCTGGCGGTGCCGTGACCTTTGGGGTCTGGTACTACTTTTCCCCCAAGAACCTGCAGGTCGGCTACGCGCCTCAGCAGCCCGTGCCCTACAGCCATCGGCTGCACGCGGGCGAGCTCGGCATGGACTGCCGCTACTGCCACGCGAATGCGGAGCGGTCGTACGAGGCCATGGTGCCTCCGACCCAGACCTGCATGGGCTGCCACAACATCGTGCGCACCGACTCCGCGCGGCTCGAGCCCGTCCGTCAAAGCTGGCAGACCAACGACCCGATCCCGTGGACGCGCGTCCACAAGCTGCCCGACCACGTCTTCTTCGATCACAGCGTCCACCTCGCGGCCGCCGTCGGCTGCGTGACCTGTCACGGTCGCATCGACCAGATGGACGTCGTGCGTCAGGACCAACCCCTGTCGATGGCCTGGTGTCTCGATTGCCATCGTGATCCGGGGCCGAACCTGCGTCCGCGCACAGAGACCACGAACATGCAGTGGCAACCCGACGAGGCCTGGACTGCCCACCTCGACGAGCGGGTGGCCGCCCTGAACCCGCCGACCCATTGCTCCGGGTGTCACCGATGAACGATCACGAAAAGACTTTGCCGGAGCCCCGCGTCTGGCGCAGCCTCGACGAGCTTCACAGCGATGGCCCTCGCGACATGCGCACGGACCATGAGAAGACGCCCGGCGCGCTGCTCGAGACGCACTCCCTGCTCGGCCGACGCGGCTTCATCCAGTACACCGGCGCGACCGCGGCGGCCCTGGGCATGAGCGCCTGCATTCGGCGCCCCGTCGAGCAGATCATGCCCTATTCCCGCGCACCCGAGTATCAGGTGCCGGGGGTGCCGCTGCACTACGCCACGGCCGTCAGCCACCGCGGCGACGCCATCGGCGTGCTCGCGACCCAGCACGACGGCCGACCCACCAAGCTCGAGGGCAATCCGGACCACACCGGTAGTCGCGGCGCCCTGGGACTGCTGCAGCAGCAGGCGATCTGGGATCTCTACGATCCCGACCGCGCCCGCGTCCCCGCACATCGCGAAGGCGACAGCCTGCTGGACTCGAGCTTCGAGGCCTTCGACGAGGCCTTCGGTGCCTTGATCGCGACTCACGCGGCCAACGCCGGCCGCGGCTTGCGCGTGCTCACGCGCGGAACCACCAGTCCGAGCTTCATGCGCCTGCGGGAGGCCGCCAAGGCGCGCCTGCCCCAGCTGCGCTTCCACACCTGGGACTCGGTGAACGAGGCGAACGTGCTGGCGGGCGCCCACCTCGCCTACGGGCAGCAGCTCGGCACGGTCGTGGACTACGGTGCTTCGCGCGTCGTTCTGGCCATCGACTCCGACTTCCTGGGCACGGAGCCCGGAGCCCTTCGCGCGGCGCGTGCCTTCGGTCCCACCCGCGCCATCGAGCGGCCCGACCAGGAGATGAGCCGCCTCTACGTGGTCGAGAGCACCTTCTCGGTCACGGGCGGCGCGGCGGATCACCGCCTCAGGCTCGCTCCCAGCCAGATCGAGGGCTATCTGCGTGCCCTCGCACGCACCCTGCAGTCGAAGGGAGGCTTCGACCTGGGGGCGATCGCGCCCGCCATCATCGCCGCGCCGCTGGACGCCTTCAGCGCGCACTCGGCCTGGCTCAACACCGTCGCCGACGACCTGCTCGCCCACCGTGGCACGGCGCCCGTCGTGCTGGGCTCCGGCCACGCGCCCGCGCTCCACGCCCTGGTCCACGCCATCAACGTCGCCCTCGGGAACGTCGGGCGCAGCGTGAAGTACTTCGCCCCGGTCGACGCAGCCGCCACGGATCCGGTCGCGGATCTGAAGGCGCTGGTCGCGGACATCGGCAGCGGCGCCGTGCAGACCGTGATCGTGCTGGGCGCGAACCCGGTCTACGACGCGCCCGCCGACGTGGACGTCCGCGCGGCCTTCGGTCACGAGGGCCTGACGCTCGTCCACCTCTCCTCGCATCGCGAGGAGACCAGCGAGCTCGCCACCTGGCACGTGCCCGAGGCGCATTTCCTCGAGACCTGGGGCGATCACCGCGCCATCGACGGCACGGTCTCGCCACAGCAGCCCTTGGTGGCGCCGCTCTGGGGCGGCCGCGCGCCAATCGAGCTCCTGGCTCGGCTGGCTGGCGAAGCCAACTGGCGCTCCCACTACGTCGTGCAGCAGACCTTCCGGTCGCGCTTCCCGGCCCCCGGCAGCTTCGGACGGGAGTGGCGTCGCACGCTGCACCGCGGCGTGGTCGCGGGCACCGGGGGTGTTCCCGTGCAGCCGCCTCTGATTCAGGCCCCGGCGATCGCCACGGCCCTGGCGCAGGCGGGCGAGACCGCGGCCGAAGGCATCGAGCTCGTCTTCCTGCCCGACTCCAGGCTCTTCGACGGCCGCTACGCCAACAACATCTGGGCGCTCGAGTTGCCCGATCCCATGACGAAGATCGTCTGGGACAACGCCGCGTTGATGTCCCCGGCTACCGCGGCGCGCCTGTCGGTGCGGAACAACGACGTCATGCGCGTCTCCGTCGGCGACGCGAGCATCGAGATTCCCGCCTTCGTGCTGCCCGGCCACGCCGACGACACCTTCACGCTGCATCTGGGTTGGGGACGTCCCTCCGCGGGCCGCTACGGCGCGGGCAAGGGGTTCGATCTCCGGCCGCTGCGCAGCTCGGCGCACATGCACCACGTCGCAGGCGCGACCGTCGCCAAGGCGGGTCGCACCTACAACGTCGTGCACACCCAGGAGCACGGATCGATGGAGGGTCGACCGCTCGCCCTCGACGCCACGCTCGAAGCCTGGCGCGCCGATCCCCGCTTCGCCCAGTTCCGCTCGGTCGATCCGACCGAGGGCCCGCTCTGGCAGCGCCAGGACTACAGCACGGGTCATCAGTGGGGCATGACCATCGACCTCGGCTCATGCACCGGCTGCAACGCCTGCGTGATCGCCTGCCAGGCGGAGAACAACATCCCCGTCGTGGGCAAGGCCGAGGTCGCGCGCGGCCGCCAGATGAGCTGGATGCGCATCGACCGCTACTTCGTCGGCGACGAGAACGACCCCCGCGTCGCGCTCTCGCCCGTGGCCTGCCAGCAGTGCGAAGAGGCGCCGTGCGAGAACGTCTGCCCGGTCACCGCGACCTCGCACTCGCCCGAGGGCTTGAACGACATGGCGTACAACCGCTGCGTCGGCACCCGCTACTGCGCCAACAACTGCCCCTACAAGGTGCGCCGCTTCAACTACCTCTCCTGGCACGAGTACCTCGACGGAGACCCGGAGCTGATCGGCGGCGTGCCGACCCTCACGCCGACCTACGGCAACATGCCGGAGACGCGGAAGATGCAGTACAACCCCAACGTCACGGTGCGCATGCGCGGCGTGATGGAGAAGTGCTCCTACTGCGTCCAGCGCATCGAGGCCGCGAAGATCGCGACTCGACGCGACGACCGGGACATGCGCGATGGCGACATCGTCACCGCCTGTCAGCAGACCTGCCCGACCGGAGCCATCAGCTTCGGTGATCTCAACGACCCCCGCAGCAACGTGGCGCGGAAGGTCCGCCTCGATCGGGGCTACCACCTCTTGGCCGAGCTCGGAGTTCATCCGCGCACGACCTTCCTGGCTCGCATTCGGAACGCGAACCCAGCCATGGGTACCCCCGCGGCGGCCGCGTCCGAGGAGGCTGAAGGATGAGCGACGCATTGCCCATCGACACTCTACCGATCGACGACAGCGTCCCGATCGAGGACATCGGCGAACGGCACCTGATGCCCGCCGACATGACCATCAGCGAGGTCACCAACTTGGTGGCTGGCGTCACGGAACGTCCGGCGCCGCGCGGCTGGTGGATCCTCTTCATCCCCGCCGTCATGCTGGCGGGGCTGATGTTCGCCTGCCTCGGCTACCTCGTCAGCGCGGGCACCGGCGTGTGGGGAAACAACGCGCCGGTCTACTGGGCCTGGGACATCACCAACTTCGTCTGGTGGATCGGCATCGGTCACGCCGGCACGCTGATCAGCGCCATCCTCTTCCTGTTCCGGCAGAAGTGGCGCACCAGCATCAACCGCTTCGCGGAGGCGATGACCGTCTTCGCGGTGCTCTGCGCGGCCATCTTCCCAGCCCTCCACACCGGCCGCCCCTGGCTCGACTACTACCTGTTCCCGATCCCGAACGCGATGAACGTCTGGCCCAACTTCAAGTCGCCCTTGATGTGGGACGTGTTCGCGGTGAACACCTACCTGACCATCTCCGTGGTGTTCTGGTACGTGGGTCTGATCCCCGACCTCGCGACCATTCGGGATCGCTCGACCAACCTGCTGCGCAAGCGCATCTACGGCTTCTTCGCCCTCGGCTGGCGCGGTTCGCATCGCCACTGGCAGCACTACGAGCGCGCCTACCTGATCTTCGCGGCCATCTCGACGCCCCTGGTGCTCTCCGTGCACTCGGTGGTTTCCTTCGACTTCGCGACCTCGGTCATCCCCGGCTGGCACACGACCATCTTCCCGCCTTACTTCGTCACCGGCGCGGTCTTCAGCGGCTTCGCTCTGGTCATGACCTTGATGCTGATCGTGCGCGCCGTCTTCGGCATGCATCGGGTCGTGACGCTGAAGCATCTCGATCTGATGACGAAGTTCATGCTCGCGACCAGCATGCTCGTTGGCTACGCCTACGCGATGGAGTTCTTCGTCGCCTGGTACTCTGGAAACCCCTACGAGTGGTGGCACTTCTACCACACGCGCATCGGGCTCGCGGACTCCACCGGTCAGCGCTCCCCGTACTTCTGGGCCTGGCTCGCGATGGTCAGCTGCAACGTGGGCGTGCCGCAGATCTTCTGGTTCAAGTTCGCGCGCCGCAGCATCCCCGTGATGTTCGTGGCGACGCTCTTGATCAACGTGGGCATGTGGTTCGAGCGCTTCGTCATCATCGTGCTCTCGATTCACCGCGACTACCTGCCGTCTGCCTGGGGCATCTTCCATCCGACGCTGGTCGACATGGGCCTCTATCTGGGCACCATGGGCTTCTTCCTGACGCTCTTCCTGCTCTTCGTGCGCTGGCTTCCAATGTTCGCCATCGCCGAGTTGAAGGGCATCTTGCCCGGTGCGCACCCCTCGCACCTACACGACCATCATGAGCCGCATGAGGCGCCCGCGGGCGAACTCAGCCCCGCACCGGCGGAGTGAGACCATGTCTGAAGACGACGACAAGAAGTTGGACGACGACAGCTCGAGCTCCGAAAAGGGCGCGAGCGAGCCGGTCCGCAAGAAGACCATCGTGGGCATGGCGCCCGTCGGCCAAACACCGAAGGAGACCAAGGGCACACTGATGGGCATGCCGGCCATCGACGACGCGCAGGTCGAAGCGGACAAGCAGGAGAAGCTCGCCGCCGCGGAGGAGAAGCCCGCCGCGGAGGAGAAGCCCGCCGCGGAGGAGAAGCCCGCCGCGGAGGAGAAGCCCGCCGCGGAGGAGAA
>JAACVI010000571.1 GCA_009992505.1 Myxococcales bacterium | reverse complement strand
CATGGGATCGGGATCCGATGGGGCGTCGTTCACTCGATGGTGGTGCAGCGGATGTCGCGCAGGACGGCGAAGTTGTTGCCCTCGTAGCACTCGGGCGTGAGGTCGAGGGGATCGACCACGACGTAGAGATCGACGCCCTCGGCGGGCAGGATGCCGCTGCAGTTCACCTCGGTGCACATGCCGACGCTGAGCGCCGTGGGCACGGGCGCGCTGCACAGCTCGGGGCCATCGACGGCGCCGACGCGGAAGGCGATGTCGGTGCCGGCGGCGAGGGGCAGCGTGCCGCGGTTGCAGATCTGCGCGGGCAGGGTCGCGCTGCCGTCGGCCATGCAGGGCACCATCAAGGGCCCCGCCTGACTGGCCGCCGTGAGGTCCGCCACGCCCAGCGCTTCGAGGTCGCCCTGCACGTTCTGGCGGAAGTTGTTCAGCAAGGGGTCGCGCCAGTTGTAGGGCGCGGCCGAGCTGCGGGGGATCTCGCCGTGATCACCCACGTGGGTGACGGCGTAGGCGTGCTGGTTCCAGACCGGACGCGAGGCGGCCCAGCGATCCATCTCGTCGCTCAGCACCACGATGCCGTGGTTCACGACGAAGCTGGCGCCGGCGCGGAGAGGATCGGTGGCGGGGCAGCCGAGGCTACCCGCGTAGTCGTTCACCGAGCTGACGATCTCGGAGTGGAAGTCTCCGTCGACGTCCACGATCACCGGGTTCTCATAGGTGGTGCCGCTCGAGCGTCCGGCGCTGTAGCGCACCTCGCCGGTGGTTCCGTCGTACACGCGCAGGAAGCACTCGTCGGCGTACACGGCCTCGGCCGCACCGTCGGCGTCGAAGTCGAACACGCTCGAGCCTGTCACGTTCGAGCTGTTGTCCTGCGAGGGCTGGGTCCACAGGATGCCGTCCGTGCGCGCGCTGGCGCAGCTGCCGACCGCGCCCGCGCTGGCGCAGTCGAGATCGAAGACGACGTAGGCGGAGCCGCCCGCGCTGGCGAACTCGCGGCGTCCGTCTCCGTCGAAGTCGGCGACGGTGGGCGCGCCGCCCGTGCCGCCGCCGGGGATGGCCACGGGCCCGAAGACGACGCCGCCTTCGAGGGTCTGCACGCGCGCGGCGCCCGCGGAGATCACGACGAGCTCCGG
>JAACVI010000270.1 GCA_009992505.1 Myxococcales bacterium | reverse complement strand
GAGGTCACGGCCTTGCGACCCGACGCGGCCCACGTGGCGTCCCGCGGCTACGCCTGCGCCAAGGGCCTGCGCGCTCACGAGCTCCACGCCTCGAGCGATCGACTGTTGACGCCGCGCATGCGCATCGCCGGACGACTCGAGGAGGTGAGCTGGGAGCGAGCCCTGAGCGCCCTCGCCCAGAGACTCTTGGCGATCCGCGCCAAGCATGGCGCGCGCAGCATCGCCGCCTACATCGGCAACCCACCCGCGTTCAACCTGCCCCACGGCGTCTTCCTGCACGGACTCATGCGCGGCCTGGGTTCGACCAGCGTCTATTCGGCCGGATCCCAGGACTGCAACAACAAGTTCGCGGTCGCGCAGCGCATGTATGGTGCGCCCACGCTGCAGCCGTTGCCCGACGTGGACCGCGCCGGCTGCGTGATCCTCGTCGGCACCAACCCGGCCGTCTCGCATGCGAGCCTGGTCAGCTTGCCGCGTCCCATCGAGCGGCTGCGCGGCGTCGAGGCTCGCGGCGGACAGGTCTTCGTCGTCGATCCTCGGCGTACGGAGACCGCACGCGCGGTGGGCGAACACGTCCCGGTGAGTCCAGGCACGGACGTACTGTGGCTGGCGTCCTTCGTGCGCGAGATCCTGCGTCGACGGCCGCCCTCCGGCAGGATCCGGAAGCACCTGCGCGGCGTCGACGAGCTGCGCGAGGTGGTCGAGGATTTCGGCCCGGAGCGCACGGCGCCCGCCACGGGCATCTCGCCCGAACGACTGAACACCATGCTCGACGCCTACCTGGGCGCGGGCGACCGCGGCCAAGGCGCCTGCCTCTACGCCTCCACGGGGCTCAACCTCGGGGGCCACGGCACGCTCGCCTACTGGCTGCTCTCCGCCGCCAACGCCGTCTCCGGGAACCTGGATCGCGAAGGCGGCGTGGTCGCGCCCAAGGGCTTGGTCGATCTGCCACGCCTGATGCATCGCTCAGGCCTTGGCATGCAGCAGGGGCGCTCGCGCGTCGGCGGCTATCCGCTGGTGATGGACACGCTGCCCGCGGGTGTACTGGCCGACGAGATGCTCACGCCGGGTGAAGGTCAGCTGCGCGCGCTCCTGGTCAGCGCCGGCAATCCGCTGCTCTCCTGCCCCCACGAGGCGCGCCTGCGCGAGGGCCTGTCCCAGCTCTCTCTCCTGGTCTCAGTCGACCTCTTCATCAACGAGACCGCCGAGCTCGCCGACTTCGTGCTGCCCGCGACGAGCTTCTTCGAGCGAGCGGACCTGCCCGTCGCGGCCATGGGCTTCGCGGTCAAGCCGTGGGTTCAGCTGGCGAAGCCGCTGGTGCCAGCACGCGGAGAGGCGCGCGAAGAGGCGTGGATCTACCGCGAGCTCGCGCGCCACGTGGGGTTGCCGCTCTTCGGATCGCGCGCCGCCTCCTTCGCGCTCGATCTGCTGGCGCGCGGGACGGACCTGCCGGGTGTCTCGACCACCTTCGGCGAGGCCCTGATGCACGGCGTGCTCACGGCCGGTGGCGTCACGCCCCCGCGCCTCGGACGCCACCCTCACGGCCTGAGGCTCGACCGCGTGCGCGCGGGAGATCTGCTGGGCAAGCGCATCCTGACGGGGGACGGTCTGGTCGACGTGGCGCCCGCGGACCTCGCCCGCGCCGCGCCTCGCGTGCTCACGCTGGCGCTCACGGAGTACACGACGCGAGACGAAGGACTGCGCCTGGTCGGTCGTCGGCTGAAGCTCTCGCACAACAGCTGGGCCCACTCGGCGCCCGGTCTCGCGCGCGGACGACAGGGCCGCTGCGTGATGACCATGCACCCCGTCGACGCCGAGGCGCGCGGTCTCGTGTCCGGCGACCACGCACGGGTGACGACCTCGAGCGCGAGCATCGAGCTGCCCATCGTCCTCAGCGACGAGGTGATGCGCGGCGTGGTGGTGATCCCGCACGGCTTCGGCCACGAAGAAGCCACGCATCTCACCACCGCGCGCGGCGCGCTCGGGCCCAACGTCAACCGCCTGGCCGCTTCGGGACCAGGGACGCTCGAGGCCTTCGCGGGCATGAGCCGCCTCACGGCCACCGAGGTGCAGGTGGAGCGGCTGCCGCCAGGCTGACGCCCCCTCCGAGGAAAGAATCGAGAGGCTCCGATTTCATGCAACCGAGTTCCGCTCGGTTCGAGAAGGGGGTGCTTTCAGCAAACCACCCCCACCGGAGGCTCCCCATGCGTTTTTTCAACATCACCCTCTCGAACACTCTCTTCTCCTCCACGATCTTCGCGGCTGCACTCTTCAGCGCGCTGTCGCTGCCCGCATGCGGGCAAGACGGACAAGGCCCCGGTAGCGCTGGCAGCGGCTTGAACGGCGACGAAGCCTCGACCGGCGTCTGCGGCGGTCAGGCCGTGGCCTGCTTCATGCTCGACTCCGACAGCTGCGCGGTAGCGGACGGATGCGCCGTCGTGGGCGCCTGCACCGGCTACGCAGCACGCTGCGGCTACTGGCGCGCCGAGGGCGCATGCGAAGCGCAGGACGGATGTGACTGGACCGCGGACGAGAGCGCGGACGGCGGCCACTGCGGCGGCGTGGTCACGCCCTGCGACGGCTTCGCCGACCCCGACAGCTGCGCCGATCAGCTGAACTGTCACTGGGAGCTCTTCTGCGGCGGCCTGGCCACCAGCTGCGAGGAGCGCCCCGGCGACGACTGCGAAGCTCAGCCGGGCTGCCGCGCCGACCACTGAGGCGCAGCTTGCGAATCACGCCTCCGTCCCTCATGGGGCGGAGGCGTCGACGCGTCCGCCCCATGACGAGCGGGCCGCCAGAGAGCGGGGCAGGCCTGCGCGGGCGCGGGCGTGGCCTCATCCTTCCTGCTCTTCTTCGTGCTGGAGCGCATGCACCTCGCGCGGCATCTGATCCAGACGCGCGGACGAGGCGCGGACCGCCCGGCGAGCGCTGGAGACAAGCGAGCGGCCCGTCGGCTCGGAGGACGGACTGGCCTTTCGTGACCGGGCCGTCGCGCTTTGCCCGCCCTGCGCGTTCTCCCGTTGTGCCCGCCCCCCGATCACCCTAGGGTGCGCGGCCATGCGGTTCGAGAACGTCTCTATCGCGAGCGTCGCGCACGTCGACGCGACCGAGCGCGTGAGCTCCGCGGAGCTCGAGCGTCGACTCGCACCAACACTGGAACGCCTGCACATCTCGCCCGGCACGCTCGAGGTGCTGACCGGCATTCAGGCGCGCGGCATGTGGCCCCAAGGCGTGGAGCCCTCGGACGCCGCGACCCTCGCCGCCGAGAGGGCGCTGACGCGGGCGGGCATCGATCGGGAGCGCCTGGGTGTGCTCGTCAACACCTCCGTCTGCCGCGACTTCGTCGAGCCCTCCACCGCTTGCTTGGTGCACGGGAACCTCGGGCTGGGCGAGGCTTGCCTGCCCTTCGACGTGGGCAACGCCTGCCTCGGCTTCCTCAACGGCATGGACCTGGTCGGCAACATGATCGAGCGCGGTCAGATCGACTTCGGCATCGTGGTCGATGGGGAAAACAGCCGGCCCGTGGTGGACGCCACCATCGCGCGCCTGCTGCACCCGGAGACGAATCACGCCGCCTTCCAGTCCGAGTTCGCCACGCTCACGCTGGGCTCGGGCGCAGCCGCCATGGTGCTCGGCCGCGGCGATCTCCTGCCCGGCGGACACCGCTACCTGGGCGGCGTCAGCCTCGCCGCGACCGAACATCGAGGTCTGTGTCAGGGCAACGAGCAGCGCATGGTCACGGACGCACGCGGGCTCCTGGTCGCCGGCCTCGAGCTCGCGCGACGCACCTTCGCACGCGCGCAGATCGAACTCGGCTGGGAGGCCGACCGCATCGACGAGTGCGTGCTCCATCAGGTCAGCCGCTCGCACACGCTGCAGCTCACGCGTACGCTGGGCATCGCGATGGAGAAGGTGCTCGAGACCTATCCGCTGTTGGGCAACGTCGGCCCGGCGGGCGTGCCCATCGCGCTCTCCATGGCCGCGGAGGCGGGACGCTTGCAGGCCGGCGCGCGCGTCGCCTTGATGGGCATCGGCTCCGGCCTGAACTGCGCCATGGCGGAGGTCGTGTGGTGAGCTTCCACGTCGACACCGAGCTCTATCCCTTCGCGCCCCACTTCTTCGACCTCGACGGCCTCGCCATGCACTACGCCGACGAGGGCGAAGCGGACGCGCCGCCCGTGCTCTTCGTGCACGGCAACCCCACCTGGTCCTTCTACTATCGCAACCTGATCCAGGCGCTGAGCCCGACGCATCGTTGCATCGCGCCGGATCACATCGGCTGCGGCAAGTCGGACAAGCCCGGCGACGACGCCTACGCCTATCGCCTCGAACGGCGCGTGGACGATCTGACGCGGCTGGTGGACTCCCTCGGGCTCGAACAGGTCAGCCTGGTCGCGCACGATTGGGGCGGCATGATCGGCATGACCTGGGCGCATCGGCATCCGGATCGCGTCGCGCGCATCGCGCTGATGAACACAGCAGCGTTCCCCCTGCCCGCGAGCAAGCGCTTGCCCAGCTCCCTCTGGCTCACGCGTACGCCCCTGGGCGCGTTTCTGGTGCGCGGCTTCAACGCCTTCGGCCGCGGCGCCGTTCGCTTCGCAGCGCGTCGTCCCCTCGACCCGCGCGTACGCGACGGCCTGTTGGCGCCCTACGACTCGTGGCAAAACCGCATCGCCGTGCTGCGCTTCGTGCAGGACATCCCGCTGTCGGCGAAAGATCCGGGCTACGACCTGCTGGAAGAGGTCGCCGCGGCGCTTCCCCAGTTCGCCGACACACCGTTCTTGATCTGCTGGGGCGACAAGGACTTCGTCTTCGATCGCCACTTCCTCGCCGAGTGGGAGCGACGCCTACCGAGCGCCGAGGTCGTGCGCTTCCCCGAGGCAGGTCACTATCTGCTCGAAGACGAGAAGCAGAAGGTGGTCGCGCGCATCGTCGACTTCATCCGGAACGATGCCGAGGAGACGGCGTGACCTCCGGCGCGCGCCCGCGCAACGTCGCCGACTACCTGCCCGCGATGGCCACCGAGCGCCCCGACGCGGTCGCCATGTACATCCCGAAGAAGTCGCGCAGCGAGGGCGGACGCGACTACGACGAGCTGAGCTATCGGCGCCTGGCCGAGCGCGCCGAGCGCATCGCCGCGGGCCTGCTCGTCTCGGGCTTGAAGAAGGGCGACCACGTCGCCTTGATGGTGCGACCCGGCGAGGACTTCTTCGCGCTGATGTTCGGACTCTTCGAGGCCGCGCTCGTGCCCGTGCTGGTCGACCCCGGCATCGGCAAGAAGAACCTCGGCGTCTGTCTCACTCGCGCCAAGCCCGTGGCCTTCATCGGCATCCCCGTGGCCCACGCCGCGCGCATCACCCTGGGCTGGGCGCGAGTGAGCCTGCGTCAGAACATCACCGTGGGTCGGCGCTGGTTCTGGGGCGGATACACGCTGGCGGGGATCGAGCGCGCAGGCGCCGAGGCGTTGGCGAAGGGCGTCACGCTGCCGGAGGTCGCGCCCGAGGATCCCGCGGCCATCCTCTTCACCAGCGGCAGCACGGGTCCACCCAAGGGCGTCGTCTACACCCACGGCAACTTCACGGCGCAGGTCGAGGCGCTGCGCGACATGTTCGGCATCGAGCCCGGCGAAGTGAACCTGCCGACCTTCCCGCCCTTCGCCCTCTTCGATCCAGCTCTGGGCGTGACCAGCGTGATCCCCTTCATGGATCCCACGCGCCCAGCCGACGTCGATCCGCGCGAGGTGATCGAGCCCGTGCAGCGCTTCGGCGTGACCATGATGTTCGGCTCGCCCGCGCTCCTGAACACGGTCGGGCGCTACGCCGACGCCGAGAACGTGAAGCTGCCCAGCCTGCGCCGTGTGATCGCCGCCGGTGCGCCCCTGCCCGCCTCTACCATCGAGCGCTGGCAGCGCATCCTCAGCGACGACGCGCGCGTCTATCCACCCTACGGGGCGACCGAGAGCCTGCCCGTCGCCTGCCTCTCGAGCGACGAGATCGTGAACGAGACATGGGACCGGACGGACGCCGGCGCGGGCGTATGCGTGGGCCGCAAGGTCGAGAGCATCGAGCTCGAGATCATCGCCATCACGGATGAGCCCATCGCGAACTTCAGCGACGCCACGCTCCTGCCCGAGAGTGAGATCGGAGAGATCGTGGTGCGCGGGCCACAGGTGACGCGCGCCTACTTCGCCGATCCCGAGCACACGGCGCTGGCGAAAATCCGCGACGACGACGGCGGCGTCTGGCATCGCATGGGCGACCTCGGCTGGCGCGACCGCGAGGGCCGCGTCTGGTTCTGCGGACGCAAGTCGCATCGCGTCGTGCTGCCCGACCGCACGCTCTACACCGTGCCGCTGGAGAAGATCTTCGACGCCCACGAGCGAGTCTTCCGCAGCGCGTTGGTCGCGCCACGCGTCGCTGGACGCATCGCGCCGACGCTATGCCTCGAGCTCGAGAGGGACGCGCGGGTCACGCTCGCGGAGCTTCTGCCCGAGCTGCGCGTGATGGGTGAGATCCACGCGGACGCGGCGCACATCGAGCACTTCCTCGTGCACCCGGGCTTCCCGGTCGACATCCGACACAACGCCAAGATCGATCGCGAGGCCCTGGCGCGTTGGGCCGAGGGCAAGCTCCGATGAAGACGCTGGTCACGGGCGCGGGAGGGTTCGTCGGCGGGGCCATCACGCGTGCGCTGCTCGACGCGGGCCGCGAGGTGCGCAGCTTCTCCCGCGGCGCCTACCCGGCGCTCGAGGCGTTGGGCGTGGAGACCGTGCGTGGCGACGTCGCCAATGCCAAGGCCGTGAGCGCCGCCGTGCGCGGCTGCGACAGCGTCTTCCACGTCGCGGCGCGCGTCGACTTCTGGGGAAGCTACGAAGACTTCTTCCACGCGAACACGCTGGGCACCCAGAACGTGATCGACGCCTCCCGCGAGCACGGCGTCGGTCGCCTCGTCTACACCAGCACGCCCTCGGTCGTGGGCGGCGGCGGCGACGTCTCGGGCGTGGACGAGTCGGCGCCCTACCCCGCGCGCTACCTGGCCCACTACCCGGCGACCAAGGCGCTGGCGGAGCAGGCGGTGCTGGCGGCCAACGACGATACGCTGCGCACCTGCGCGCTCAGGCCTCACCTGGTCTGGGGACCGGGCGACACCTCGGCCTTGCCGCGCCTGGTGGCGCGCGCGCGAGCCGGACGCGTGCGTCTGGTGGGCGATCCTCGCTTCATCGACACCTGCTACATCGACAACTGCGTCGACGCCCAGCTCGCGGCCGAGGCATGCCTCGCGGATCCCGACAGCGCCTGCGCCGGGCGCGCCTACTTCATCACCCAGGACGAGCCCATCACGGGTCCGCAGTTCATGAACGACATGCTCGCCGCCGCGGGT
>JAACVI010000570.1 GCA_009992505.1 Myxococcales bacterium | reverse complement strand
GGTGTTCACGGGCGGGCATCTGCTCCAGCTCGGGCGGGGCCGCGCCTTCCACGCTGTGGGTCGGCTCCTGGCCGGACTCGGATGGTTCGAGGCGTAGGGCAGGGCGGGCCGCTTCGAGCCGTCCACGAACGAGGTCGCTCGCGGCGCCATGGGGGCTGGGGTATCCCTATTCGTGGACGTGCCGTCCGGCCCCGAGATCCCGCGAGGAGAGCGCATCGAGGGCCTCCGCCGATCTTGCAGCGGCTACCTTCAGTTTGTCTGCTCCTTGACGTTTCCGTTCAGGGACTGTTTCTTTCAGGGGTCAGCATCCCGGGGGGCGACCGGAGACTGGAACATGAGCAAACCCAAAGTGGCGTTCGTAGGTTCTGGCGGCGCCACCAAAGGCGTGGCCCACCTCGGCGTATTCGAGGCCATGCGAGAGCTCGGCCTGGAGGTCGACGTCTTCGTCGGTGCCTCCGCGGGCGCCATCGTCAGCGCCTTCTACAGCCAGGGCGTCGAGACCGAGGCCATGGTGGATTGGTTCCGCCCCTTCTGGCGTCGGCACGATCCGGACACCGCCCTGAAGGGCCGCTACTTCCTGGGTCTGCCCAACGCGGGCGAGCTGGCGCGCCCCGGTCGCCTGGCCAGCGGCGTCTTCTCGCTGGACCGCTTCGAGCGCTTCCTGGCCGAAAACCTGCCCCAGAACGACTTCCGCAAGCTCTCGCGGCCGCTCCTGGTCAGCGCCGCCGACATCGACGGTCGCGGCCGCGCGGTCTTCGGCCCCGGCTACCGCGACGACGTGCCCATCAGCCAGGCGGTGGCAGCGTCGGCATCCGTGCCCGGCATCTTCCGCCCCTACCGCATCGGGGACCGCTATTACATCGACGGCGAGGTCGTGCGCACCCTGAGCATCGATCTGGCGGTCGAGGCGGGCGCCGACGTGGTCGTGATCTCGAACGTCTACCGTCCGCAGGTCACGCGCCCGGGCAAGCCCTCCCTCGTGCACAGCGGTGTCGCGGCCGTGGCCCGCCAGACGCTGAACCTGATCTTGAGCGAGAAGGAGAAGCGCGGCATCGATCTGATCCACCGCCTCTATCCGCACGTCACGGTGCTCAACATCTCGCCTGATCTCGGTCGCTACTCCTTCAGCTCGCGCCGCAACGTGCGCGCGCTCCTGACCCGCGGCTA
>JAACVI010000269.1 GCA_009992505.1 Myxococcales bacterium | reverse complement strand
GAACGCGCGCCTCTTGGACGCCGACATGCGCGCCCGCGGCTACGAGAGCTACGGAGAACCCTCCACCGGAGAGCTGGGCGCGAGTGATACGCGCGACTTCCCCATCTCCCTCGAAGGCGGCAAATGCTACGCCGTGCTGGCCGTTGGTGACTCGGGCGTGCGCGACCTCGATCTGCTGCTGCTCGATCCCCAAGGCCGCGAGATCGACCGCGACGTCGAGCAAGACGCGCGTCCCATCGTGCGCGTCTGCCCCCAGACCAGCGGCGACTACGCGATCCGCGTGAGCATGGCGAACGGCCAGGGCTCCTTCGTCTACGCCCCCTATCGCTGGCCGCGTGGCATTCGTGGACCCTTCAACCTCATGGGCCTGATGTATGTGCGCCTGGCGGAGGTCACCTCCTTGCTCGGCGTCGAGGGCTACGAACCCAGCTCGGACTTCATGCCCGATCGTGGCCACCTGGCGCGCCAGGGACGCACGGCGACCCAGACGCTGAACCTGCCCGCCAACGCCTGCTTCGCCATGCTGGCTGTGGGTGGGGAAGGCATGACCGACCTCGACGCTTCCCTCTCCCTCGGGGGCCAACAGGTCGCAGCGGACCAGACGCGCACGGCGTTCCCGGCGGTGCGCTACTGCACGACTCGAGCCGGTCGCTACACGCTGACGATCCAGGCCGCGGCAGGCTCGGGAGACTACTTCTACCAGGTGTTCGCGCGCGGCGGCGGCTGAGCCGAGTCGACGAGCCGTCCGGCCGAGGGCGAATTCGAATCTGAAGGCGAGGTATCGTCCGCGTCGCGCTCGCGGAGGGGCGTTGTCAGCGCGCAAGCACTTCCGCTATCCTGCGGGTTCCCCGGTAGTTCTTGGAGGATTCGATGCGTAGACTAGGATTGTTTTGCTTGATGGGAGCGTTGGCCTTGGGTTGCAGCGCCTCCACGTCGAACCCGACGCCGGATGGGGGCGGAACCGACAGCGGCATCGTGCCCCCCGCGCGCGACGCGGACGGTGACGGAATCTCGGACTTCTACGAAGGCCGCGACGACCCGGGCGGAGCGGGCGACACCGATGGTGACGGCACGCCCGACTACCTGGACACGGACAGCGACGACGACGGCATCCCCGACTCGGATGAGGGCGGGACCGGCGGCGCCGACATCCCTCCGCGCGACGCGGACAGCGATGGGACCCCGGACTTCCGTGACCTCGACTCCGACGGAAACGGCATCCTCGACGCGACCGAGGGAGCCTCGGACAGCGACGGCGACGGCGTGGGCGACTACGCCGACCTCGACAACGACGGCGACGGCGTGGGCGACATCAACGAGATCGGCGGCGATCCGGCGGCGCCCGTGGACTTCGACGGAGACGGCCTGCCCGACTACCTCGACATCGACTCGGACGACGACACCGTCGGCGACCGCTACGAGGCCTTGCCCGAGGACACGGACAGCGACGGCACGCCCGACCGCCACGACCTCGACACCGACGGCGACGGCTACTCCGACGCGGAGGAGTCCGGCGACGGTGACCCCACCACGGCCCCCGTGGACACGGACGGCGACCTGACGCCCGACTTCCGCGATCCCGACAGCGACAACGACGGCCTCTCCGATCAGGCCGAGCGCCTGGCCGGGACCGACCCGCGCCTGGCCGACACGGACGGCGACGGCGTGACGGATCTGATCGAGACGGCAGCCTGCGGAGGCGACCCCTCCTGCGCGGGAGACGCCACCGATCCGACCGGTAGCCCGCGCACCCGCGGCGACTTCGTCTTCCTCGAACCCTACATGGCGGCGCCAAGCCCGCCCCGCGACACCCTGGTCTTCTCGACGGACCTCAAGATCGCGGACGTCTACTTCCTGATGGACACGACGGGCTCCATGGGCGGCGCGGTCACCAACCTGAAGAACAACATCGCCAGCACCATCATCCCGGGCGTGCGCGCCGAGATCCCCGACGTCTGGTTCGGCGCGGGCGGCTTCGACGACTACCCGGTCGGCGGCTACGGCAGCGCGGCAAGCGGCGACCGCGCCTACTACCATCTGCAGGACCCGACCGGAGACATCGCGACCGCTCAGGCGGGCGTGAACAGGCTCTCACTCCACTACGGCGCGGACGGCCCCGAGAGCGGCGTGGCCGCGCTGTGGGCGATCGCCACCGGCAACGGCCTGGCCGGCGCGAGCGGGTGGACGGGCGACCGCTCCTCCGGCGCTGGCGGCTTCGCGGCTTGCCCGGCTGACGCCTCCATCGGCTGGCCCTGCTTCCGCAACGGCGCCGTGCCCATCGTGGTCATCATCACGGACATCTATCAGCACAACGGGCCCGGCGGCTCCAACGCCTACAGCGACGGTACCATCGGCGCCCACGCCCCGACCTTCGACGAGAGCATGGCGGCGCTGGTCGCCGCTCGCATCCGCGTGATCGGTGTGGCCGTCAACAGCACGCGCGCGACGCCGGATCTCTCCGCCATGGCGACGGCCACCGGCGCCGTCGATGGCGCGGGCGCCCCGCTCGTGACCACGGCGTCCAGCTCCGCGGTGAGCGCGAACCTGATCACCCAGATCGCCACCTTGGCGAACCAGACGCCCATCGACATCTCCATCGTCTACGAGGACGATCTGGGCGACTCGGTGGACAGCTTCGCGGCCTTCGTCGACCACATCGAAGCCAACGAGGCGGGTGATGCGGCGCGCGGCTGCGCACCTCGCGCAGGCGAGGACACGGACGGCGACGGCTTCTCGGACACCTTCCGAGGCGTCACCCCGGGCTCACCCATCTGCTTCGACATCGTCGTGAAGCAGAACGACACGGTCATGCCCACGGGCATGCCGCAGATCTTCCGCGCCACGCTGCACGTGCTCGGCGACGGATTCACCGAGCTCGACTCGCGCGACATCTTCTTCTTGGTGCCGCCCGAGATTGCCCTCCCCTCCGGTCCCGACTGAAGCCGGGCCGCTGAGCGGCTTGCGGACTCGCGACCTCGGTCGGGGTACGGAGGTACCGCTCGGTCGGCCGCGCCGGGGGCGCTCGCTCTTCGACCCCGTCTGAACCCACAGACTTTCGTCCCGTCCTCAGCGCCCGCTTGCTCTTCGCATGTGGGCGCTGTCGCGTGGACCTCCGTCGGACACGACCTCCAAAGACGCCGGCTCGGCGGGGGCTTGTCCCCCACTGCATGGGCCGAGGCTCGACCTGGACGCGGTGCGTGCCGTGGACGTCCAGGCGTCGCTCCGTACGCGGGCGCTGTCGCTCCTGTCGCGACCCGTTCTCGGTAGGGCGGGGGCTTGTCCCCCGCCGCCAGCGTCCCAGATGAGGGCGGCTGCTAGCGGACGTTGCGCTCGTAGATCAGGCGCAGGCCCTCGAGGGTGAGGAAGTCGTCGACCTCCTGGATGGTCTGGCTTTCGCTCGCGATCATGTGGGACAGGCCGCCGGTGGCGATCACGGCGACGTCGCCGCCCATCTCGCGACGTAGGCGCTCCACCAATCCGTCGACCAGGCCGACGTAGCCGTAGACGATGCCCGCCTGCATCGATTGCACGGTCGTGCGTCCGATGGCGTGCGGCGGCATGATGAGCTCGGTCCGGGGCAGCTTGGCCGCGTTGTCGAAGAGCGCGGAGGCGCTGATCTGCATGCCGGGCGCGATGGCGCCGCCGAGGTACTCGCCCTTGGCCGAAATGCAGTCGAAGGTGGTGGCGGTGCCGAAGTCCACGACGATCACGGCGTCGCCGATGCGCGCGTAGGCCGCCACAGCGTTGACGATGCGATCGGCGCCGACCTCACGCGGGTTGTCGTACAGGATGGGCACGCCTGTGCGGATGCCGGGACCGACCACGAGCACGTCGTGATCGAAGCCGCGGTCGATGGCCTCCACCAGGACGCCGTCGAGCTGCGGCACGACCGACGCGAGGATGCTCGCGGTCACATCCTGAGGCTTCAGCCCGGCCAGATCGAGCAACGCGAGCAGCAGGACGAGGTACTCGTCCGTCGTGCGGCCACGAGAGGTCTCGACTCGGAAGTCGTGAACCAGTCGCGTGCCATCATAGAAGCCGAGCACCGTGTGGGTGTTGCCGACATCAATCGCGAGCAGCATCGAAATCCACCTTGTGTCGCGGCTCTCCGACGAACGGGTCGGGAGAGTCAGCGGGGTCGAAGCGCCAGCGCGCGATCCAACATCTTGCCGAAGGTATCGGCGGGGTCTGGCGTGAGGTCGACGCGCACGATGGGCGCGGACGGGGGCGCGCCCGATGCGGCCTGCACCTCGATCGGCGCGGCCTTGGCGGGCGCGGCCTTGGGGGCGGGCTCCACGACGGGACGCTCCTGAGTCGTGGCGCCCTCGTCTTGCTCGAACGCGCCGGCTTGGGGCGGCGCAGCCTGAACGGGCGCAGCCGGGGGTGGAGGCGGGGGCGCGGCGGGTGCCTTGGCGGCCGCGGGAGGAGCAGGAGGAGCGGCAGCGACCGCAGCCGCAGCGACCGCAGCCGCAGCGGGCGGCTTCGGGGCAGCCGGCGCGGCCGGCGGAGCGGGAGGAGCCGGGACCGCAGCCGCCGGAGCGGGGGTCGGCGTGGGCGCAGGAGAGCGCGGTGCTGGAGTCGGCGTGCCCGAGTGCTCCGCGACGGCGAGCTCGAGGGGCGAGGACGGCCGCTTGCGTGGGGGAGGCGCGGCCTGGGCTTCGGGCTCGCTCGCAGCAGCCATCGGCGCCACGGGTGCGGCGGCCACGGGTGCGGCGGCCACGGGTGCGGCGGCCACGGGTGCGGCGGCCACGGGTGCGGCGAGGGCGATCTCCTCCTCGGGCACGATCTCCAGCATGGGCTCGTGCGCGGGCTCGGCTCTGGCCGCGGGCTCGGCGGCGGCTTGGCCGTCGAGCGGTCGACGGTTGCTCGCGATGCGGTCGCGCAGGGCCTCTAGCTTCTGGACGCGGGGGTTCATGCGGCCTCCGGGGCGGCGAGGTGGGCGACCAAGGTGGGCAGGTCGGCGCCCTCGCGGGACCAAGTCCAAATCTGTTCGGCGACGCTCGGATCGACCACCAGGAAGCGACTCTGGCCGACGGGCACGCAGGCCACCTCGGCGTCGGCCAAGGCCGAGACCAGACCTCCGAGCAAGGCGGCGACTCCGAGCTGATCCTCGTCGAGCGCGGGCAGATGCGTGACCCTGGTGACCAGGGCTTGGCCCCAGCGCTCGAAGCTCAGCCGGCCCCACCCGAAGAGCGCGAGGGCGGAGCGTGCGTGGCCGAGGACGTCCTCGGGGCTCGCTTCACGGGCGTTGGTTCCCAGAGAGGCCTCCACGTGCGAGCCCACGACCCGGCCGAGCTCGCGCAGGGCGGTGAGGTCGCCATTCTGCACGGCGGCAGAAACCAACGGCGCCACGACGGTGTCCGAGAGCACGAGCACGCGTTGACCACCACGCGTGCTCATCGAGCCCTGTGCCAGGTCGATGCGAAAGAAATCACCAAGATCGAAGGGGGGGATCGCCATTCGTGAACCTCCCGGACGGGTGTAGATGTTCAGGACCGCATGTGTCAATTCATCCGGCACGCGGGCAGCGCGTCGGCGAGGCCCCTGGTTCGTGGCAGGATCCGGCCAGGGTGTGCTCCGCGTGGGGCCATGGCTCGAGCTTCCCGTTTGTTGGTGACTCAGGACCGTCCGTGAAAACGATCGTGCGATGCATGGGTGTGGGGGTCTGGCTGCTGTGCTCGGCGGCGCTGGCGCAGGAGCAGCCGGCGACCGATCAGGCCGCGACCGATCAAGCCGCGAGCGGGCAGGTCTTCGACGACGTAGCCGACAGTCTGGTCACGATGATGGAGCCGCGCTGGACGGGCGCGCGCGTGCCCCACCCGGACGAGGTGCCGCGGCCCGATCGGCCGCTGGCACGTCGGTCGCTCTTCTTGCCGCTGGCGGTGCACGCCGACGCCTCCGTACCCGCGACCCGGGTGGACGCCGTGCTGCGCGCGCTCGAGCACGCCTACCTGCTCTCCGACGCGGCCGGCTTCGGCCTGCCCTGGCCCGACGGAGGACGCGGGGACACGGGCGGCTTCGACCTCTACCTCAGCCCCACCGCGCGCGGTGCCGACGCCTACGCGGACGCGCCCCTCGGCTTCGCCTTCCTCGACGGCGTCTCGAGCTACGCCACCGTCGACCCGAAGGTGGACGAGAGCCGGCTCGAGAGCTGCGTCGCGCAGGCCCTGGCCGAGGCCAGCTTCCTGAGCCAGGACCCGGCCGAGGCGCGTCAGTGGCGATATGCCTACGGCGCCTGGCTCGCCTTCGCCCAGACCGGGAGCTTCGGCTGTCAGGATCCAGTCGCCGCACAGCAAGAGGAGCCGTGGCGCTCCTACGTGAACGACGGCGCCGAGGACGGGGCCGGCGGCGCGCTCTTGCTCGAGGCGCTCTCCCTGCCGCGCGACGGCGGATCGGGCGCCTTCGTGCGCGACGTGGTGCAGTTCGCGAGGCAGCGCACCTGGCAAGGCGAGGATCTGCGCGCGAGCCCGGATCTCTGGGAGACCATCCACGCCGTGACGGAGCACTCGAGCGACAAGCTGCCCTACGTGCTGCTGAGGCTGGCCGAGGACCGCTATTTCCTGGGCAGCGAGGAGCGACGGGTCGGGGCCACGAATCGCGGCTTGTTCGCGGCCGACATGGGCGCCGAGGTGCCGCTCTTCTGGCGCACGCGATGGAGCGACTTGCCCGCCCACTCGCCGACCATGGAACCGGAGATGGAGCCCTACGGCTCGAGCTACGCGGTCGTGGACGTGCGCGGCGCGCCGCCCAACGCGGTGCTCAGGGTGTGGCTGCGCGGCGAGTACGGCGTCGAGTGGAGCATGGGCACCATGCGCCTGGACGCGGAGGGCCACGAGCGCGGTCGCATGCGCGCGCCACCGCGAGGCGACACGCCGCGTTGCTACCTGCCGGTGCAGCTCGACGAGGGCACGGCCAGCGTGGTGATCGTGGCGCTCAGCCTCTCGGGGCGGCTGCCCGACGCGGACTACATGGACGAGAACATCCGCACCTTCCAGCTGATCGTCGACGCCGAAGCGCCGAGCCCAGAAGCGCCAGCCCCAGCAGCGCCCACAGCCCCGACGCCCTGAAGGAGACGGGCGCGCGCGCGACGCCGAAGCCCACGCTGCAGCCCGACGATCCGCCCACGCTCGCCCAGCGGCGACCATCCAGCGAGAGTTCGGAGGTTTGCCCCGAGGGCGGCGTCAGCGCGGCCCAGCCCGCGTGGACCTCGACGCTCGTGCTCTCTCCGTCAGCCGTCGTGAGCGAGACGCTTCCTCGCCCGGGCCAGCCCTGGTCGTCGAGCAAGCGC